>JAQCKY010000359.1 GCA_027592155.1 Pseudomonadota bacterium | reverse complement strand
CCGCGAAATTGCCAGACGCGCCCGGCCGGTTCTCGGCGACGTGCAGGAGATCATCGATCTCGCGGCGTCGTCGAAGCATGGACTCTACGGCACGCTTCGACTCGGCGTTCCCTCGACCCTGGGACCGTATTTGCTGCCCTACATTGTTCCAGAGCTTCACACCCGGTATCCGGACCTCAAACTCTATGTGAAGGAAGGAAAACCGAAAGATCTGCAAGAACAACTCCAAGCGGGAGATTTTGATCTTTTAGTTTTGCCGGTCCCGATTACGTCAAAAGAGATCGCGGTGGAGCTGTTGTTCCGGGAGCCGTTGTTGGTCACGGTCGCGCGAGATCATCCGCTTGCGAAAAAGAAGTCCCTCACTCGAGCCGATCTCGCTGGCGAAAGTGTCCTGACGATTGAGCAAGGTCATCATCTCCACGAATATGTCCGCACCATCTGCGAAGATATTGGCGCAACGCTATTGCGAGACTATGAGGGGACAAGCCTCGATACGGTGCGGATCATGGCAGGCATGGGTGTCGGTATCGCATTCTTGCCGTCGCTCTATGTGCGCTCGGAAATCGGCAGCCGCCAGGAGGTCGTTGTCGTTGATGTTAGCGGACTCACTGTGCATCGCCAGATTGCTTTGGCCTGGCGGAAAAGCTCGGTTAATGCGGCGCAATTTGCGGGGATCGCCGAACTGATGCGTGACATCAGTGCCAAGAAGTTGCCGGAGGTAACGGTTATCCGATAGTGGCGCCCCGCCATCTGTGCGGGGTTTTGAGGCGCCTAGAATTTTTTTAAATGTTCGGCTGGCGAACAATGAAGTTGGGCGCTATGTTTCCGCACTTGTTTCAGAGGAACCCACGCCGATGGCGCATCGAACCACACCCCCCTTCCGGGCTGACCATGTCGGCAGTCTGCTGCGTCCCAGGGCATTGGTCGACGCCTACAAACAACATGCGGCCGGGGCCATTGATGCCGCGCAGTTTAGCGCGATCCAGGACCAGGCCATCCGCGAGGCGATCGTCCTGCAGGAAGATGCGGGATTAGAGGCGATTACCGATGGCGAGTTCCGGCGGGCGTCCTATTGGGCCCGGTTTGTGGAGAAGGTCGACGGCCTCGAAGTGCGCGAGGCCTTGTTCACGTTTCGCGATGATCACGGTCATGACCAAGCGTTCACGGCACCTCATGTCGCGGGCAAGGTCGCGCGGTCCCGGATGATCGCCGGCGATGAATTTTCTTTTGTGAAGGCAAATACGTCGAAGACACCCAAGGTTACGTTGCCGTCGCCGCCGTCGATGCATTTCTGGCGCCTTAACCAGGGGATCGAAAGTGACGTCTACGATGATCCCCAGGAATTTTTCGCCGACCTGGCGGCAGTGTACCGTGAAGAGATTGCCGCACTGGCTGCCGAGGGCGCGACGTATGTTCAACTTGACGACGTACCCTTCGCGATGTTGTGCGACCCGGTGGTAAAACAACAGGTATCCGATGCCGGGCTCGATCCGGACCGCTTGGTGGAGGACTACGTGACGCTGTTTAATGACTGCCTAAAAGATAAGCCGGAGGGTGTCACCGCGGCGGTTCATCTTTGCCGGGGCAATTATAAAGGGCATTTCCTGTCGGAGGGTGGGTACGAGACCATCGCCGATACTTTTTTTAATCAGCTCGATGTGGATGCCTTCTTTCTGGAATATGACAGCCCGCGCGCCGGCGATTTCCAACCCCTTCGTTTTGTCCCTGCGGGGAAATCAGTCGTGTTGGGTTTGGTGTCTTCCAAGAATCCGGAGATGGAAACGGAGGATGATCTCTGCCGCCGTATCGACGATGCGGCGCAACACATCGCACTGGATCAACTTTGTTTGAGCCCACAATGCGGCTTCGCCAGCACGGTGGCCGGCAATCCTGTCACGATGGATGACGAACGCTCAAAGCTCACGCTTGTCGTATCTATCGCGGACAGAGTGTGGGGTTTGACGTAGTGTTGGTCGTCTCGAATGAGAATAATTTGCAAAAAGGGAAGTCGTTGAATTTTCGGATTAAAACCCTGTAGACTAGGATTAGAAACACGACACCAACCAAACTACCTTCGGGTAAATTATTCACAGTCTGGGAGAATGAGACAATGAAATCACTATTTGTAGCGAGTGCTGCCGCGGCGGCAATGATCGCCGGGACGATGGCAAGTACGCCCGTCCTAGCACAGGATAAAGAAGTCCGGGTCGGCTTTTTGGCCGGTCTTTCCGGTGGCCGAGGCGCTTTCGGCAAGGTTGAAAAAGAAGGGTTCGATCTCGCGATCGACCATCTGGGCGGTAAGCTCGGCGGTCTGCCGATCAAATATTTTGTTGAGGACACCCAGAATAAGCCTGACGTCGGACGTCAGCAGATGGACAAGCTGATCAAGAAGGACAAGGTTCATTTTGTCGCCGGTATCACCTGGTCCAACGTTTTGGCGGCGGTGTATAAGCAAGCCCTCGACAACGAGGTGTTTCTGATCAGCGTCAACGCCGGCTGGTCCAAGCTGAGCGGCGAACTCTGCAATCCCTATTTTTTCCGGGCATCTTGGAATAATGACGACACCCCCGAAGCGATGGGACAAGCGCTGCAAGCGTCGAACCTCAAAGATGTCTGGTTAATGGCGCCGAACTATCAGGCCGGTAAGGATATGGTTTCCGGCTTTACCCGTTACTACAAAGGTAAAATCACCGGCACGACCTTCTTCAAATTGGGTCAAAGCGATTATCAAGCCGAGTTGTCTCAAATCCGCGCCGCGAAGCCGAGCTCGATCTTTGCTTTCGCACCCGGCGGCATGGGCGTCGCCTTGGTCAAACAATACAAGGCCGCGGGCATGGATAAGACTATTCCGCTCAATACCGCCTTCGTGGTCGATTATTTGACTCTCGGGGCTTTCGGTAAATCTGCGATTGGTAACGTCCACGCTAGCTTCTGGGACCCGACCTCCAAGAATCCGGCCAATGTTCGCTTTATCGCCGATTACAAGAAAAAGTACGGCAAGCACCCCTCCATGTATGCGGTACAGGGCTATGACGCCGCCTTGTTGATCGATCTTGGCGTCCGGGCCGCCGGCGGCGATCTGTCCAACAAAGATGCCATCCGCGCCGGTATGCGGAGCGCCAATATCAGCAGCCCCCGGGGTGGTTTCCAGTTCAACAACAACCACAACCCGATCCAGAACTACTACAAACGTCAGGTGGTTGCGGGCCCCGATGGTGAGCCGACAATCGTGACCACGGAAACCGTGTTCCGTGCGCACAAAGACGCTTATCACACAGAGTGCAAGATGAATTGGTAGTCTCCTAGTCCTGCACAACTTGTTACTGAAATAGGCCGGAGGGGCCGTTCTTCCTCCGGCCTATTTCGGAAATCTTACCTTGTCGACCACCCTCGAAACTCTACGGCAGAAACAATGAGCACCTTGCTGGTCCTTGAGCAAACGCTGAACGGCATCCAATTCGGTGTGTTTCTGTTCTTGATCTCGGCCGGGCTGACGCTGGTGCTGGGTATTATGAATGTGGTCAATTTGGCCCATGGCGCCTTATTTATGATGGGCGCCTTTTTTGCCTCCACCTTCGTACAGTGGACCGGTAGCTTTCTGCTCGCTTTTCTGCTCTTGATCCCGGCATCCGTGCTTCTTGGTATTATAATTGAACTCGTCGTGCTGCGGCCGCTTTATCTTCGCGACCATATGGATCAGGTGCTGGCCACCTTCGGTTTGATCCTTTTTTTCAACGAAGGGGTGAAATTGGTCTGGGGGGTCGAGGCGCGGCCGATGGATATTCCGCCGCTCTTCACCGGCAATGTGGAAATTTTTCCCGACGCGCCTTATCCGATTTTCCGGATCTTTATCATCGCGCTCGGCCTCATCGTTGCGGCGTCCCTTTTT
>JAQCKY010000358.1 GCA_027592155.1 Pseudomonadota bacterium | reverse complement strand
GCCCGGAAAGGTGACTGAAAAATCCGGCGCGGCAGGAACGGTTGTCACCCTGGATAGTGGGGAGACGATGGTGGTCGGCGGCACCGATCGAAGCAGTGGCATCCAGGTCGGCACGGCTTGCTTGCTCTCCGTACGGCCGGAATCGATCATGGTTGAACCGGCATCGGATGACCGTGTGGCCGACAAGAATCAGTTTACCGCGCATATCCAAACGCTGCTCTTTATGGGCCAGAATTTTGAAGCCGATATTGAACTTCCGGGGGGTCAGCGCGTGCTCATCGATCTCCCGCCAACCACCGACTGGCGGGAAGACCAGGCCGTTCTGATGTCTATCGCGCCTGAGCTGCTCCAGCTCTGGGATGCGGGCGCCGTCACGGAATCGGACGAATAACATGGCTGTGGCGGCTGCCATACCCATGCGGACCTCGGCACTCGATTCCCGATCGCTGATCTATACCCTCGTCATGGTCGTGATCGCGTTCTTGGTGCTGTTTCCGATCTTCACGCTGTTGGTCAACAGCTTTCAGGTTAATGAATTCACCGAAGCACCCGCATATGGGTTGAGCAATTGGGCTCAGGTCTTCGACGAAGACCGTCTCAGTGCCGCCATCACCAATACAATCAGCCTCGCGTTTACGCGGCAGCTGATCGCCCTGTTTTTCGGCGTCATCATCGCCTGGTTGATCGCCCGAACCAACCTGCCCATTTCGAGCTGGGTTGAAGTCGGTTTCTGGATCGCGCTGTTCATGCCCGCCCTGCCGGTGACCATGTCTTGGGTTTTGATGGGTGACCCGAATTTTGGCGTGCTGAACCGGTTTTTGGTGTCCACGCCCTTTTTCGACGAGCCCCCGATCAATATCTATTCCTATGGGGGCATCGTCTGGCTGCATCTGATGACGGCGACGCTGGCGATTAAAATATTCCTTTTGGTTCCGGCCTTTCGCGGTATGGATGCCGCCCTTGAAGACGCCGCTCGAACTTGCGGCGCGCCGCTCTTCCACACGCTGTTCAAAATCGTCGTTCCAATCATGATGCCCACCATTATCGTCGTGATTCTGCTGGGGCTCATTCGCTCGATGCAGGCGTTCGAGATTGAGCTCATTCTCGGCGGACCGAACGAAATCGACGTTTATTCGACGATTATCTACCGGGCGGTACAGGACGAGCCACCTTTGTTTGGGATCGGCAGCGTAATGGCGATGTTGTTCTTGGCGACCATCGTGCCGTTTGTCGTCTTACAGCAATGGTATTCGGCCTCCCGGTCTCATGCCTCCATATCGTCTAAATTTTCGAACCGCATTCAGGATCTCGGTGGGTTACGCTGGCCGCTGTTCATCTTCATTTCTATTCTGTTGTTGTTCATGACAGTCGTTCCCTTCGTAATGCTGCTGACCAGCTCATTTCTGAAGGTGTTCGGCATGTGGAACCTGACGAACCCCTGGACCTTTGATAACTGGATTGAAGCCTTCGACCGGGGTGACATCGTAAGGGCCTTAGAATCTTCCCTGAGTTTAGGCATCACTGCCTCGGTGGTCGGGATGATCACCTTCTCATTCTTGGCCTACATTGTCGTCAAAACGGATTTTTACGGCCGACGCATTCTCGATTTCCTGACCTGGCTGCCGGCGGTCATCCCCGGATTGGTGCTGGGCTTCGGCCTGCTTCGCATGTTCGCCGGCGTTGATATCTTTAAACCGATTTACGGAACGATGAGCGTCCTGGTCATTGCGGTCGTGATCGGCACGTTGGCGCTCGGCACGCAGATCATCAAGACATCGCTCTTGCGGCTCGGCCCCGAACTGGAAGAAGCCTCGTGGGCGGCGGGCGCGTCACGCTTCTATACATTCCGGCGTGTGGTGCTGCCCTTGATCGCCCCATCGGTCGCAGTCATCGGGCTCGAGGTTTTCGCCGCCGGTGTCTCGGTCGTCGGACTGGTTGCCCTGCTGGGAACCGGTGACAACCGGCCCCTATCGATTGTGCAGCTTATTTATTTGGAGAACGGAACTTTTGAGCCGGCGGCGGTGATTGGTATTATCATCATGTCATTGACCGTCTCGGCGGCTCTGCTGGCCCGGTATATAGGGCTTAAGGCGGGACTTGGGAAAGCGGAGAGCTAAGCCTTTCTCGAGTTCGGTCCAACAAGAAACGTGAAGCGGAAATATAACAATGGAGGATTCATTATGCTGAAGAAGCTATTTCGTCTCTCGGTCGGTGCCGCAGCCCTATCTGCGGTTGCGATCATTGTAGCAAGCCCGGCCTCGGCGCAAGATTGGAAAACAGAATGGGACCGGTTGGTCGCCAACGCTAAGGGCAAGACACTCAAGATTAACTATCAAGGCAATAAAGGGTACGACGGCGCCATTAATGCGTTCGAAAAGAAGTTCGGCGTGAAGGTGTCCGTTACGGCGTCCCGCACAAGCCAGGCTTTGCCCCGCATTCGGACCGAACAGCAAAACGGCCGTTTCGATTGGGACCTGTGGTGGGGCCCGACCTCGAACATGAGTAACGTTGCCGCGCCGGCCGGACTGCTGACGCCGATGGAGCCGTTCCTCTTCCTGCCGGAAGTCACCGACCCGTCCAAATGGGCTCATACCGACTACATCTGGGGTGATGCTAACAAGCAGGTCTTCCTGCATGTTAACGAAATCACCTATGGCGGTTACGTCAATATGACGAAATTCGGCGACTATAAGGGCAATGTCGTCGATGCCATGATCGATCCCAACTTCAAGGGCGGGGTTGCCATGCGCGAAGCCTCGCGGCCCAACGCCGGCGCCTTTGCCGTGGCCGATGTCCTCAACCTAAAGGGTGAGGCATTCGTGCGAAAACTTCTCAAAGACAGTAATCCGCAGATTTACCGCAGCCCGCAACAGGTGAATACGACCGTCATGCGGGGCGGCCACGCCATTGCCCTCGGCGTTCAAACCGCCGGTCTGGCGAAATGTTACCAGAGTGGCGGCTGCAAAGACGTCAAGCCGATCGAGTCACTGGTCCATGTTCTTCCCCGCGGCATTGCCCTGTTCAAGAACCCGCCGAACGCGGACGTCGCCAAGCTGTTCTTGAACTGGATGCTCAGCAAGGAAGGTCAGGAAGTTCTCATCAAATCCTGGGCCGAACACAACGTGTCCGGTGCACAAAGCATGCGGACCGACGTGAAAGCCATCAAAGGGCATGAGGATACGGTTCCCGATTTCTCAAACCCCAAACAGTACGTCTATGTCGGCGCTTACCAAGGGTTTTCCTCGGTCAAAAAAGCCGTCGCCATTTTCCGAGAAATCAAAGGCGGCGGAAAAAGTAAAAAGAAGTAATAGAAGCATAAAATTAATCGCCGGTGCGCTCCGTTGATATTGGAGCGCACCGGCCCGATTTTTGGAAGGGAGCACGCAGATGACTGACAAATCCGTCAATGAAATGACCGAGGCCGAGCGCGACGCTTATTTCAGCGATGCGGACTCGCGGATTCATAATTTTAGTTACGAAACGCCGCCCCGGATCGACCGGCCCAAACAGGTCACCCGGTTGGCCAAAAGCGATCTCTTTGGCCTGGCCGTGCATTGGGTCAAAGACGGTGGCGAGAATAATCTGCACTACCACACCTCGATGGATGAGGGTTGGATGGTACTACGGGGGACCGCCCGTTTCTGGGGGGCGGACGATAAGCTGCTCGGCGAATACGGCCCTCAGGAAGGTGTCTTCATTCCCGCCGGCGCGCGTTACCGCTTCGAGAAGGCCGGCAATGAAGACCTTGAGATCCTTCACATGATTGGTTTCGACAGAAATCCTGTGGAAAAGGCGCGGCGCTACAACGTCGAGGCCACCAAGGACTGGATGATCGAAGACACCTTCAGCGGCAACGACGCCTCGCTGGAAAAAGCATAGATAAAACAACCCTTTAA
>JAQCKY010000357.1 GCA_027592155.1 Pseudomonadota bacterium | reverse complement strand
GGACAAAATTTTTGTCCGCGGCACGGAGGTTTCGA
Organism: Pseudomonadota bacterium; assembly: GCA_027592155.1. Classification (GTDB taxonomy): domain Bacteria; phylum Pseudomonadota; class Alphaproteobacteria; order Rhodospirillales; family UBA2165; genus JAQCKY01. The sequence continues at coordinate 3,875 of JAQCKY010000357.1, read as the reverse complement.
AACTCGGAAATTTGGCAGAGTGGTCGGCACCGAGATTCTTTATCCAATCCCAGTTTTTTGTCTAACTCTTCGCTCTCGACCCAAGAGTATTTGGTCATTGATTTGATTACACTGAACCAATCGTTGGTTAGCCGGTTAGAGCCAAGAACCAACTTCAAATTATTTATCAATATCGAGTGATCAATCGAACCGAAGAAATCGCTGATATCGATTGCTATTGCAACGCATTCATTCCGCTTACGGATTTCATTGAACGCATTTTTTGCCATATGGATGTTATTTCCGAGGCCCGAGCGATACCCAATCACCGCGTTTTGCCACCGATGTGGTGCAATGTACGCCTCATAAGCCTTTGCCGCTTTCATTGCGTAGAAGGCATGGATGTAACCATCAACATGCGAGCAATACTTGAGCGGACGCTCCTTGTTCTCCGCCTTAACCTCCTTCTTTGGCGTAAACCGTCGCTTGGAATCGGTGTACCCGATAAACGGCAGATAGGAATGTCTGGAAACCGCCGAGGGATCATTGACCAACGCGGCCGCGTCTTCAAATTTGAGCGGGAGGTCCAAATGTGGGAACGATTTTCTGGCGTACCACCCGCCAGGCTTTTGTTCGTTTTGCATTCTGTGTCTCTGAGAAGCAAGTCCAGAGGGGCAACGGTACGCGTCTACCTTATGTCCCCTCTGGAAACCAACTTAATCCGGTTACGAGTAACCGTCGCGTTTTACGCGGAGCGCTATAATCCAGAAGGAGTAAGCATAATGCTGGCCGCAATCATCATTGTCTTAGTAATGATCACGCGCAGCACTGTTTAGTTGATTACCGAGCAATCGATAATGGCACTTTACAGTTGTTACACCTTCCCCCTTAGCCTAATTCCATCCAAGGGCCATTAATTTATGGTTAGATTCAAATAATCCATCAAGAGGTACGGCATAAACCATTGAATTTCATGAATTTATAGCTAATTGAACTGGAAGTTTATTAATAGTTTATGAAGAAATTTCCGCGAATCGAAGCATGCGGTAAGTGAACTCGTTGCGCGAACATATGCCGTAGTTTTAAAGGGAGCATTCAAATTGCTGTCCAAAACTGCAATCCCCCGCCCGCCGCCTTGACCGCTCCCGGCCCCTCGGCTACGAATCTTGACGGGCCTATTTGCGCGGTCATCAATGAAGAACGGGAGAAGACGGGATGGATACCCAGGCGGCGATCGCCTATCAGGCGGGGAAACCTTTAGAGATTGAAACGGTCCAGTTGGACGGCCCCAAAGAGGGCGAGGTGCTCGTCGAGATCAAGGCCACGGGGATCTGTCATACCGATGCTTTCACCCTGTCGGGCGACGACCCGGAAGGGGCTTTTCCGGCGATCCTCGGCCATGAGGGCGCGGGCGTGGTGGTCGATACCGGCCCCGGCGTCACGACCCTGGCCAAGGGCGATCACGTCATCCCGCTCTACATCCCGGAATGCCGGCAATGCAAATCCTGCCTCTCGGGCAAGACCAATCTCTGCACCTCGATCCGCGAAACCCAAGGCAAGGGCGTCATGCCCGACGGCACCAGCCGGTTCTCCCTCAACGGCAAGCCGGTGCTGCACTATATGGGCACCTCGACCTTTTCGAATTATACCGTCCTGCCAGAAATCGCCCTCGCCAAGGTCCGTGAAGACGCGCCCTTCGATAAGATTTGTTATATCGGCTGCGGCGTGACCACCGGCATCGGCGCGGTGATCAATACCGCCAAGGTGACACCCGGTTCCAACGTCGCCGTGTTCGGGCTCGGCGGCATCGGGCTCAACGTGATCCAGGGCGCCCGCATCGCCGGGGCCGACAAGATCGTCGGCGTCGACCTCAATCCCGGCCGCAAGGCGCTGGCCGAGCAGTTCGGCATGACCGATTTTGTCGATGCCTCCAAATCCAGCGACGTGGTGGCCGAGATCATCGACATTACCGACGGCGGCGCGGATTTTTCCTTCGAGGCCATCGGCAACGTCAACACCATGCGCCAAGCCCTCGAATGCACCCATCGCGGTTGGGGCGAAAGCATCATCATCGGCGTCGCCGGCGCCGGCCAGGAAATCTCCACCCGGCCGTTCCAGTTGGTGACCGGCCGCGTCTGGCGGGGCACGGCCTTCGGCGGTGCGCGGGGCCGCACCGATGTGCCGAAGATTGTCGACTGGTACATGGACGGCAAGCTGAACATCGACGATCTGATCACCCACACCATGCCTTTGGCCGATATCAACCGCGCCTTCGACCTGATGCACGAGGGAAAATCCATCCGCAGCGTCGTGCTGTACGATTAACATATTTATTACGCCTCATCTTGAGCCTGTTGAAAGATGATGTGGCTTTTCCTCGATCCTCATCTTGAGCTCGTCGAAAGATGGGGTGGCATCGCATGGTTCGACGGGCTCACCATGAGGTGCTTTTCCCCGTTCCTCGTCTTGACACCTGTCGAAAGATGGGGTGGCATCGCATGCTCCCGCCTGCGCGGAGCCTGCTTCGGCGGGCGAAGGCAAGTCGACGGGCTCAGAATAAGGAAGTCGCCCTCATGTCCAAGGAGGAAACATCATGAGCGTCGCCAAACGCAGTGTGCACGGGGTCACCGTGCACGAGCCCGACCGCGCCTATCAAGGCTGCACCCTCTTTGCGCCGCTCTGCGGGAAAGACGTGTGGCTGGTGAATATGGAGGGCGAGGTCGTCAACCGCTGGGAGATGGAGTTCGTGCCCGGCCTCTATGGCGAATTCATGGATAACGGCAATATGCTCTATGGCGGCAAGGCCATCCCGACGCCGCTGCCGGAATTCGGCGGCAACGGCGGCCAGGTCATCGAGGTCGATTGGGACAACAACATCCTTTGGGAGTGGCGGAACGAGTATCACAGCCACAGCCAGATCAAACTGAAAAACGGCAACCTACTGGTGGCGCTGTGGCGCGAAGTCCCCGACGAGATCGCCAAGAAGGTCAAAGGCGGCGAGCCGGGAACCGAACTCAAGGGTGTGATGTGGGGCGAGGCGATCCAGGAGATCGATTGGCGGACCAAGGAAGTGGTCTGGGAGTGGCTGAGTTATGAGCATCTCGACCCCGAGGGCGATGCGCTGTGTCAGCTCTGCCCCCGCGACCGCTGGACCAATTTCAACGCCACCGAGGAACTGCCCAACGGCGATATCCTGGTCAGTGCCCGCTGCATCAGCACCATCTTCATCATCGACCGCAAGACCGGCGAGATCACCTGGCGCTGGGGGCCGGGGGAGATTTCCCATCAACACAATCCGACGATGCTGGAGAACGGCAACATCCTGCTGTTCGATAACGGCGCGCACCGGATTTACACCACCATCGATTATTCCCGCGTCATCGAGGTCAATCCCAAGACCGACGAGATCGAATGGGAATACAAGGAAAATCCGCCGGTCGATCTGAACAGCTTTATTTGCTCCGGCGCGCAACGCCTGCCCAACGGCAACACACTGATTTGCGAATGCACCAAGGGCCGGATTTTCGAGGTCACAAAAGAGGGCGACACGGTCTGGGAATACCGGGTGCCGTTCTATCACGAGCATCCGATCTTCGGGACCAACAACATGATCTTCCGGGCCTACCGGTACGACTATGAGCATCCGGCGCTGAAAGGCCGCACCCTCGACCCGTCGCCTTACGTGGGGCTCGACCAGAACCTGCCCCGCTTCGACCGCAGTCCCTTCGGCGTTTCGAAACAAGCGCTCGGGGTGTCGTTCGAAACTTAGGTCAAAAACGGCCCACGAATTGGCAACGTTATTTAGTCGCGCTGCGAATGAAAGGAGACCGACGTGAAGACAGTCGTCATCGTGATCTTCGACGATTTCACCGATATCGACTTATTTCTGATGTGGG
>JAQCKY010000356.1 GCA_027592155.1 Pseudomonadota bacterium | reverse complement strand
ACAGAGCCGATAAAGCAGATCGAGGTCAATCAATGGCTGTTCTGGGGCTCCGCCACCTTCACGACCCTGCAACAGCAGCTCGGCTTTTTCCGGGTCCGCAACAAGGAGGACGTGCCCCAGGCCAAAACACATTATGACTCCGTCTGCCGCGATCTCTTAGGCGTCATGGACGGCCGCCTTGCCGACAACGAATATCTCTGCGGCGACTATTCGATCGCGGATATTTCCTGCTATCCGGATACACATTTAACCGAGGTGTCGGGAATTGAGCTTGATGCCTTTCCGAATGTCTCGCGCTGGCACGACGCCATCGCGGCCCGACCAGCGGTACAGAAAGCCTGGGGCCCGCATTAAGATTTTGTTTTATCTGCCTTTTTTTGTGTGAACCGGTTCACCGACGCGTTATCGCGAAGCTGACATAGTTGTGATCAAGTTCCTCAAAAGTTCACGAGGAGCAAAAAATAGCCTGCTTTCTTGAGGAAGTTGGCTTGGGCCGTCTCCCCTCCCGAACCCGCATTGCAATTTGTATCGCCGACGCTAGGGTTTCATCGATAGCGCGACAAACTGGATCAAGTAACGACATGAATTTTTGCAGCGACAATGTCACCGGGGCAGCACCCGAAATCATGGAAGCCCTGAACGCCGCGAACGAGGGGTCCGCCATGCCCTATGGCGATGACGAGCTGACCCGGCGGGCGGTACAAAAAATCGCGGAGGTTTTCGAAACCGAGGTCGAGGTCTTTTTTGTCCCCACCGGCACTGCCGCCAATGCGCTCGCTTTATCCGTGATGGCGCCAGGTCAGGGCGGGATCTTTTGCCACCAAGGATCCCATGTTCACAACCATGAAGCCGGCGCGCCGGAATTTTATACCGGCGGCGCTAAGCTCTATCCCCTCGGCGGCGACGGAAAATTCTCTACCGACATACTCAGCGATGCCCTCGACCACGCTCCGGCTGACGTCCACCATGTGCGGCCGGCTGCTGTCACCCTTAGCCAAACGACCGAGCGCGGCACTCTCTACACCATCGATGAGATCACCGCGTTGGCCGATGTCGCCCACAATAAGGGGCTGACAATCCATATGGACGGATCGCGTCTTGCCAATGCCCTCGCCGCCCAGAACGCCGCACCCGCCGACATGACCTGGCGTGCCGGGATCGATATTCTGTCCCTCGGCGCCAGCAAAAATGGCGCCCTCGCCGCCGAAGCCGTGGTGATTTTCAATCGGGATTTGGCCAAGGAATTCGGCTATCGGCGCAAACGCGGCGGGCATCTATTTTCGAAAATGCGCTTCCTCGCCGCGCAATTCGATGCCTACCTCGAAGACGGGCGCTGGCTGCGCTGGGCGGGCCATGCCAATCAAATGGCCAAACGTCTCGGCGCGGGGTTGGCGGCGATCCCCAGTATATCCCTCGGCGGCGAGGTCGAGAGCAACATGCTGTTCCCGGCATTACCGGTGACAGTCGCCGATGCCCTCAACGACGCAGGCTTTCTATTCTATCGGATGTCCGAGGGCGAGACGATCAACATTCGGCTGGTTACCGCCTTCAATACAAAGGCCGATGACGTCGACCGCTTTATAGAGATCGCTGCAGATTAACCAACAGCATCCAGAGTAACGCCGTTCTTTTCCCACGGCTCGGCTGACACCAAGACAAAAGCGATGACACAGGGGACGGTTCCGTTGTTGACCCAGTTGTGGATCGTACCCCGCTGTACCAGCACATCGCCTGCCTTCAGGTGAACCGTCTCGTCATCGATTCCCATATCGATCTCGCCTGACATCACGACAGCATAATCGACACTGTCCGTCCGATGGTTTCTGGGTGACACACCGGGCTGATATTCCACGATCCGAAACACCGAACCGCCGGGATGGGTCGTGCCGACCGGCAAAAGCGCCTCGTCGGTCTCACCGGTATTGTTGGCGGGGCTCCGGTCCGTCGTCCAAATCACGGCCGCCGCTTGGCCGGGACGGCCTGACGTCACGTTGGTCGATATTTCATCATATTTAATCGTGGCTTTTCCGGCATCGTCGTGGCCGGTGACAACCCGGCGTATTTCCAAAGTCATTATCATTTCTCCCTGCTTAAGATCTCTGCTCGCCATATTTGAACAACCGGGGGCACAGGGCTATAACAATCGCCAATTGCCGGTAGAAAAATGCCGCGCAATGTCATCAAGGGGCGTCCTCACCAGAAAATTCAAAGGCCTGGTTGCGCGTCCCGCGTGACAAAGACATTTGTGAACAACATATCCACTTCCTCAAGAAATAACGGGAGATAATAATGGCGATAATTCCAAAGGCTCTACACGAATATATAAACACCGCATTTCCGAAAAACGTCTGCCTGCTCGGCTCCAACACCCCCGAGGGCTATGCCCAGATTGCCCCCCGTGGCAGCCTGCAAGTCTTCGACGACGAGACACTGGCGCTTTGGGATCGGGGCGGGCGGACGTCAAGCGAGCTGTACAAAGACGGCGACAAGCTGACCATTTACTATCGCAATCCCGAGCTCGGCGCCCGTGGTGGAAACGGCATGTTGGCGGCGGGCGGCATCGCCCGGTTTTACGGCACGGCCGAAATTCACCGCGAAGGCCCGGCGTATGAGCAAACCTGGGAAAACATGGTTCAACAGGAACGCGACAACGATCCCGACAAAGGCGGTTTCGCTATTTTGATTAGAGTTGAACGCGCCGAATCATTGATGGGTAAACCGTTACCCGCAGATCTCGCCCCAAAAACGCCGGAGTAAAACACCGTCAGGCTGATACGAAAAGCGCCCCGTCATGGGGCGCTTTTTTTACTTCTTGGTTCTTAGCGAACGTTGTTCTGAACGACAGAATTCGGAATATCGGGCCCGCCATCGTCATAGTCGCTGGCGCATAAAAGATTGGCGTTCATGACTCCAACCCAATTACCCCAAGGCTTACCATCCCCCAAAACATGCCGGCGAAGACGCTCGTTATAGGCAATCTGTGCTTCCAGTTTAGGCTCGGACTTCCAGGCCGCGTCCGCCCAGGAAGGGCGTGAGTCAATTATTTCCCCAGATATCTTGTCGACACTGAAGATGAAAACCGTTTTCCCGCTGCTCTGTTTCATCTGTACGGCCGCGGTTTCGTCCTCGGTATCGGTCACCAAAATCTTTGGTGCCGAAACTCCCATCCGGACAAAATGTTGTCGGACGGATTGGCGGATATCTGAGCGGCTGAGTTCCTCCTTACCTTGGGGGAATTGGATCGGTACCCGGCAAACCTCCGCCAACGGCATCTTCTGAAAATTATCCGCGCCTGACTCAGATCCGGCGGATGCAGCGTGACCATTGTTTATCGCAACTCCCGCTGAAAGTGCAACAACGGCGAGCAGGGACAGCATGTTCTTGTTCATTTTTCGTTTCCCAATGAATGTAATTCGTATCTAACGGATTAAACGGTAAAATATTCCGATTCCGTCTGTAGTACGGCAGGTAATCCGTTATGGATCAATTGCCAGGGCTTCACATAATTGTGTGCATGCGCGCAACACATAGGGGGTGTGCAAAGATTACGGGCCTGCTTAATCCAAGACCACAACTACAACCTGGTATTACCAAATATAGGGTGCGATATCGTCCCGTCGTCTAAATCGGCAATAAGTTATGCCGGTTCCGGCTCTTCGGCGGAGAGAGACTGAACCGGCACGGAAAGCGTCGTGGAAGCCACCAGAGACACGCCGGCTTCATGGAGATCTCGGAGCAACGTCCGGTTAACTGCGTAACGCAACTGAAAGTACTGCAATGACGGGACCCAAAACCGCAATCCGATAATGACTCCCCCATAGGTGAAGTCGTGAATTCCAATCTGCGGGGCGGGCTCATTATCGACCTCGGGGATCTTTTTGAGCGAAGCTTCGAGTATTTGGATGGCTCGATCAGCGACGGTCGGATCGGAAA
>JAQCKY010000355.1 GCA_027592155.1 Pseudomonadota bacterium | reverse complement strand
CGGCTGAACGCCCTTGGTATAACTCCCAGACTCCGCCACCGGCATTGCTGACGGCCCCCGACGAGCCAATCCGCCTCATTCTTCCCGAGGATTCAAAACCTCGCTCCGGCGCGACGGCGCGTGCCTATGAGGAAGCTCTTCCGAAAGCGACCTATAGCCCTCCTGTATCGGCTCCGTTCACTCTGCCGCCAGCGATCAAATTGGGCGAGATCATTCCCCCGACGGCAAATCCACCGCCGTTATCCGGGCCGATTGCAACTTGGCAAAAATTCGCGGTGCCTGTTTCAGCGGATACCAGCCGCCCCTCGATCGCCATCGTCATCGATGATGCCGGGATCGATCACATACGAACCGCCCGGGCGATCGCCTTACCGGCGCCTCTGACAATCGCCTTCTTGACCTATGCCTCGGATTTAAAGCGCCAAACCGAAGCTGCGCGGCGTGCCGGTCATGAGTTGATGGTGCATGTCGCGATGGAGCCGACCAACAAGGACGTCGATCCGGGGCCCCGTCCATTGTTGACGAGCCTAACCGAAACCGAACTGCTTTCGCGCCTGGATTGGGTTCTGTCTCGGTTCAGTGGGTACGCCGGGATTAACAACCATATGGGCAGCCGATTTACTCAGGATCCGCCTGCCATGCGCATTGTGCTCACAGAACTAAAGCGGCGGGGGCTTCTATTCTTGGATTCCCGCACCTCGTCGCAAACCGTCAGCCGCAGCATTGCCGCCGAGATCGACCTCGCTTTCGCGGAACGCAACGTGTTCCTGGATCATGAGCCGAAACGGGAGGTCGTCGAAGCGCAGTTAAGGGCGTTGGAGCGGGAGGCCCGCCGGCGCGGTCATGCTATTGCCATCGGCCATCCCCGGGACGCCACACTGGACGCCTTGGCAGCCTGGATTCCTGCTGCCGAAACGCGTGGATTTCATCTCACCACGGTCGGATCGATGGTCGCCAGCCGGCGCGGCATTAAGCTCGCCGCCTCCGACCGGTAGAACGCCATCTTATTTTTGGGAAATATTCTTCGCGAGGTCGGCGCTGCGAGCAGGACGAGGGCTGAAGTCAAGCATCCCCAAACCGTGCCGGCCGGAAAGCCGGAGAGTAGGGCATCAATGGTATCGAACCCTTCCGCCAGATCGCCCTCTACGTTGGAGACGATATGCATGACATGGGAATATTGTTCGATCACCATTTTATCTGTGACCTCTACAGAGCCGATTGCCGCAACTCTGCCGACATCGTTACGGCCGAGATCGAGCAGCATCAGATGCTCGGCAAGCTCCTTGGGATCGGCCAGCAGTTCTTCGGCCAATGCCTTGTCCTCGACCGCGTTCTTTCCGCGCGGACGGGTCCCGGCCAGCGGTCGTATCGTGACGCGGTTATCCCGAACCCGGACCAGCAATTCCGGACTCGAACCGACGATTGAGAAATCGCCAAAATCGAGAAAAAACAAAAACGGGGAAGGATTGATCCTGCGCAGGGCGCGATAGAAGCTGAGCGGCGGCAGGTCGAAGGGCACCGAAAACTGTTGCGACAACACCACCTGGAAAACGTCGCCGGCAAAAATATACTCCTTTGCGGTTTCGACCATCCGGTAAAATTCGTCTGCCGTCAGGTTGGAACCCGGGGTCTCCAACCGATCGCCCGCCGCCAAATCTAATTTTTGGCCAGGTAGGGGACGGTCAAAATCTTCGATCACACATTGGAGCCTGGCCTGGGCATCGTGGTATGCCACCTCAACCGGCACGGCCTCGTCCGGCCAAATCGGTGTAACCACCGCCACTGTATCCTCCACCGTGTCGAAAACGGCGATCACGGTCGGCCGGATATACTGACCATCCGGCACGTTCATGACATCGTGATTTTCATCGGGAAGGTTCTCGGCAAGGCGGACCGTGTCATAGCCCATATATCCGAATAATCCCGCTGCCATCGGCGGCGCGTCCTCTGGAAGCTCGATCCGGGTTTCCGCCAGCAATGCCCGGAACGACGCGAGCGCACCGTCCGACTCGGATACCGGGCAGGGCTTAAAGGTCTTGGCGTCGGTCAAGGCAGAGCGGTTGATTTCGGCGCGATTGCCATAGCAGCGCCAGATGAGGTCAGGCCGTAAGCCGACGAAGGAATAACGGCCTCGAATGCTGCCGCCTTCGACCGATTCCAGCAGGAAGCTATTGGGCTCTCCCTGGGCAAGCTTGATCATCGCCGAAACCGGCGTATCGAGATCAGCAATCAGCCGTGTCGAAAGGATTTGTGGCCGACCCGCCGTGTAGTTCTCTTTGAATGATTGCGAGGGAGGGTGTTCAATCACCATCAGCTAGTAAATTTGATCGAGGTTGCTGTCGATAATCTTCACGTCATGCCGCTCTCGTAGCGCGCCAGCCAATTGTTGCACAAGGTCCTGTGCCACATTTTGAGCCAATTGCGCCCGAACCCGGGTCACACCTTCCTTATCTGCAGACGGGCGAGCCGGTGCGATATCTTTTAGCCGCGCGACATAATGCGCCGTAGGCCCGGTCGCCGTGACAACTTGGCCCGGACTGAGCTTGAATAACTCCGTTACCAAGGAAGGGGGAACAGCTTGTTTTAGGCCGATCCCATTACGGGTGAATTCCCCAGTAAGGCGATAGGTCGCCTTGTTGGATTTCGCCAATTCGGCCAAATCACTGCTGCCCTTTACTTTTTCGGCCAGGTCCTTTGCCGCTTGTTCGGCGAGCTTGGCTTGCTCTTGCTGTTTCCAGGCCTCGACAACTTCTTTTCGGAGCTTGTCGAGAGGACGCAATGCCGGGGGGGTAATGGCCTCGACTTTGAGTGCAAAGTAGGCAGTCCCGCCGACTTCCGTCAGGTTGCTGGTTTCGCCGGCCGGGGTTGAGAAGGCAACGTCGACCAGTTGAGGAAGACCGTTAACGCCTGTGATCTCCTTATTGTCCGGGGAAAGGCCAAGCGCGCTAATACCGTCGATCTTTCGAACGGTCAGTCCGGTTCGGCTTGCAGCATCTTCCAACGTCGCGCCCGTTCCCAATATGTCATCAAAGCGATTGGCGATATCCAGCATCTGATCGACCGCTGTATCTGCGGCGATCAATTTCCGGAGATCCGCCTTCACATCATCGAGGGTTTTGGTGTTGGCCGGCGTTATATCGGTCACCAATAGAATATGCCAGCCAAGATCGCTTTTTACCGGCTCGCTCGCCTTGTCTTTAGCGAGGGCGAATGCAGCGTCGGCAAGGGTGGGGATCGGAATTTCACGTTTGGATAAGGTGCCGAGTTCGGTGGCGGCGGCATCCATATCGGCGATGTCCTTCGCAACCTTAGTAAACGGGTCGCCCTTTTGCAGAAGTGCGTTGGCTTCCCGCGCTTTCTCCTCAGAAGGGAAGATGATCTGGCGAACGGTTCGTTTTTCCGGCTCGCTGAACTCTTCTATCCGCTCATCATATGCTTTTTGTAGTTGCTCATCGGTGACCACGATGTCCTTAGCCAGATCCTCGGCTTTGATCTGAACGACCGTTAGTTTGCGAAACTCCGGGGCGGTAAATTCATGACTGCGTTCTTTGTGGAATTTCGCGAGTGTCGTGCTATCTGGCTCTTGGCTTACTTTAAACCCGTTATGGTTCAGCTGCAGAACCTCGGCAATGCGCTTCTCATTCCGGAACGTATAGACCGTATCGACCAGCGTGCCGGGAACCGTCCCGCCGACTTGAAGGCTGCTCAGGAATTGCTGGCGCAACATATCGCCGCGGACCAACTGGATATACCCCGCTTCGCTCAAACTATTTTGGTGCAAAGTCTGGCGAAACTGCGTGCGGTCAAATCCGCCGGGTCCTTGAAATTGTTGATCGTTCTGAATCTGTTGGCGAATACCATCGTCGCTGATGATCAGGCCAAGATCCACCGCCGCCAAATCAAACAAGGTGCGCTGAATGCGGCGTTCGAGCA
>JAQCKY010000354.1 GCA_027592155.1 Pseudomonadota bacterium | reverse complement strand
CTTGGGAGGGCCGCCGGAAAAAATTTCAGGAAACTCAACGGATGTTTTACTGAAATCGGTTTTGGGCCACTCAATTTTCCAAAACTCAGGGTTAGCGAAGGCCATACCGGTGCCGGCGATCATGAATGCCCCTGCGAAAAGGCCGATGACAGCGTTTTGCCCAGTGTGACGAAAAACATTTGCGATGCGTGTCATAATCACAAACTTGAGCGGTATCCGTTCACTGGGCAATAAAACTCTTTTCAATTCTTGGTGATATAACTACAGCAATGAAGTTCAGGGATAATATTTAGCCATGGAGCGAAGCAACCAGTGACCGAACGGATAGAATGTTGCGTCATCGGCGCGGGGGTTGTCGGCCTAGCGATTGCCCGTGCCCTCGCTCTCCAGGGGCGCGAGGTTATCGTTCTTGAGACCGCCGAAACCATCGGCACGGAAACCTCGTCGCGTAATAGCGAGGTTATTCACGCCGGAATCTATTATCCAAAAGACAGTCTTAAAGCCGAGTTTTGCGTCAAAGGCAGGCACCAGCTCTATGACTATTGTCGGACCCATGGAATTGCCCACGCAAACTGCGGAAAGCTGATCGTCGCAAGCGTCAGCAGTCAGGAACAGACATTAGAAGGCATACAGTCCCGTGCCCTGGCCAACGGGGTTGATGACCTCGAATGGCTTGGCGCTAACAGCGTCTCGGCGTTGGAACCGGATATACGCGCAACGGCGGCCCTACTCTCTCCCTCAACGGGGATCATCGATAGTCATGGCTATATGCTCAGCCTACAGGGTGAAGCCGAAGAGGCTGGAACGATGATCGCCTTCGGATCTCCCGTGGTCGGCGGGCAAGTTGAAGCCTCGGGAATCCGCCTCGATGTCGGTGGGGACCAACCGATGAGCATTACCGGCGATATCGTCATAAACAGCGCCGGCCTTCATGCTCCCGAGGTCGCCGGATCAATTTCGGGCATTGAAAAGACGTTCGTACCCCAGGCCTATTACGCGAAGGGTAATTATTTCGTTCACGCCGGACGTACGCCGTTCAAGCATTTGATCTATCCTGTCCCCGAAGAGGGGGGCCTGGGCGTTCATGTGACGCTCGACCTCCAAGGTAACGCCCGTTTCGGCCCGGACGTCGAATGGCGGGACGATATCAACTATGACGTAGACCTCGCTCGAGCCGACGTATTTTATGACGCCGTCCGACAATATTGGCCTGATCTCAGGGACGGTGCGCTGTTACCCGGCTATGCCGGGGTACGTCCAAAGATATCCGGCCCTGGCATGGACGCGGCCGATTTTGTCCTGAGCGGTCCCTCAGATCATGGTATCAAGGGTTTGGTAAATCTTTTCGGTATTGAATCACCCGGATTAACGGCTTCTTTGGCAATTGCCGATGCCGTCGCCGCGCAGGTGGAAAACTGAGTTCGATCTCGTCCAGTCCTTCGCTTATGCAGTGAGCAGCAGGGAAGCAGCGGGCAACAATTTGTGTGAATGGAATAGATGGTGACCCGATCGCCGGCCTCAATACGCCTCTTTGTTACGATCGTTACGGCAGTAGCCGGCGCTGGCATCATCAATGCCGCTAGTGCAATTGCGCAAACCGCCCCGCCGCCAAACCCTCAAGGCACGATCCGGGCTCAAGGCCAGGAAGTCGAACAAGATAAAAACAAGCCCGCGGCCGTCACGCCAACGGCGCAATTTGTCGATGGACGGGGACAAATGCGCAGTCTGGTTTCCGATATCAGTCGCACCGCCCGGAAACTCAATCCTAATTTTGTCGTCTTGGTCCAAGACGGTCTCGATCTTATAGAGCAGACGGACGCCGGCGATGCGACCCAAAAAGTCGCTTCGAGCCCCTTTATTCGGGCCATCGACGGCGTCCTGATACGCGGCATGTTTTTCCGCCCGCCAACCCCGAAAGTCGATACGCCGTTTTCCAGGACCCACGAGAAAACCACGGCGGAACTCTTACGCCTGGCCAATCTTGCCAAGACACGCGGCCTGACCATTTTGACGACTGATTTTACCGTTGGTTCGAAGATGACACAGGAGTACATCAAAAGTAGTGGGGATCGTGGCTTCATTCCGTTCGCGGCATCCGTCCGGGGATTTTTCTTCGACGCGATTCCAAAATTTCCGAACCGCCCACGGAATGAAAACCCGAAAAGTATCACCGGGTTGGGACAGATTAAAAATTACCTCTATTTGACCAATTCATCCGCATATGATCGACAAGAGGAGTTCGTGCTGGCACTCGCCGATACCAATTACGACGCCGTCATTGTCGATGTCCTGCATCGCGGCCGCAGACCGTTTACCAAACGAAGCGTCGACGGCATGAAGTTCAAAAAGCTTGGATCACGCCGCCTGGTTCTTGCCTATATGAATGTCGGAAATGCGGAGACATTTCGATATTATTGGCAACCGACCTGGCGTGAGGGATCACCGGGCTTTGTGATGTCCCCGGTACCCGGAAATCCGGATCGGCATTTTGTCGAATACTGGAACCCCGAATGGAAGAAAATTATTGCCGGCGATACCAAGTCCTATTTGTATGGCATCTTCGCACAGGGGTATGACGGCGTTGTCCTCGACGGCCTCGAGGCCTTCAGGCAATTCGAGGACGGCCAGTAACGGCAATCGTTCAAATTAAAGTTCGGCCAATTAATGTTCTGCCAATTAATGTTCAGATTGTACTAACTGCTCGACCACAAACCCTTGATCCGCCGGATACCGTTCCGTGGCAAGCCGATAAGCTTCCGCCGCGTCCGGCGCCATCACGTCCCGGTGCTGAACGTCAGCCCAATGATCACCGTAGATCTCGTGGCTTTGGTTTTCTTTCAGGGCCTCTCTAACTTCTCGGTTATAAACCGACACTTCAAAAGGCCGCAGTCCGTTCGCCGAATGTTGCATCATTGTGGCGATCCTTTCATCCCTGGCTGGGTTCCTTGCTTTTTACAAAGAATACGGGTGATTCTAAAAAGCTAACTCTTAACAAGTTATTGCAATGTTTTTGCGACAGGTATTTTTCTCGGCGCTAATACCAATAATCACGGATCCAATCCGCCGGATAATCTTCCGGGTTGGGGCGTCCCGAAAAGCAAATGATCTTACTGTCGGGCGGCGGCGCTTTTGCCGCTCTAAGCCGGTAGGTCACGCACCAACCGACCGGCCATAGATCGGCATCGGGCACGTTTATCGCCACCCAATCCTGGTCGCCACCGTAATTTTCGGACACTTCCGGTGTAAATTTATGCCAGATATCGGGGCGCGAACCGCGCCGAAACAGAACCACCGATGTGTTACAGCCGGGCACATAATCGTTATCCATCACCGCAAAGTCGCTCTCGTACCTGAGCAGGGGATCGATCGACCCGGTGATCACGACGTCCAGATCGAGAAACAAGAGACGGTCACCGATGTCATCCAAGTCTTCCCGAAATAGCGCAACCTTGTTCCACCACCCCTGGAGCCCCGGGGCGGGAAGCGGGCGAACCTCGACGGTTGTATCGAGATCGCTGGGGTCTTCGGTAAAACAGACGAAGCGAACATCGCTCTCAGCGTTTCGGCGGACCATCGAGGCGAGACGGTTAACATAGTCCGCCCCATAGAGCGTGCCCTGTTTCACGCAGATAACCGTGGCGGGAACCGGTGCATTTGAGGCCCGTACGGTTGCCGGCCCGTGACGAATGAGGTGTTCCGCCCGCCTTAGTCCCATTTCGGCCAGAACATTTCCAGGCGCAAGGCGGTCAAGTATTTCGGCAAAGATTACTCGGGCTTCGTCCGGGCGGCCTGCTCGAAGTAAAACCCGGCCCAAATGAATAGCCGGATCGGGATCGGATTTATCCAAGTCGCGAGCACGCCGCAGAACCTCTTCCGCCTGCGTGAAGGCCTGCTGAAAATCATGGGCCCGGCCTAAAAATGTCGTAGCTTCAACTGACGAC
>JAQCKY010000353.1 GCA_027592155.1 Pseudomonadota bacterium | reverse complement strand
ATGGCCTGGGAATTTGTGCGCTGGGGTCCGCGGTCAAAGACGGCCAGGGCAATGTTGGCGCGGTTTCAATCCCCGTACCGACGCAACGCTTCGATAGTCGTAAAGACGCTCTTTTCGAAGAACTTCTCAATTGCTGCAGCAAGATCAACCGCTCACTGGGAACCGGTACACGCCTTTAACGGGCTACTCGCCCCCTTCGTTGCGGTAGGGGGAATACTCCATGAGCTGGGCAATTTCATAGTCCACGTTTTCGCGTTCTTGTTCGACGAACCGCGCGACCGCTGCGCGGAAGTTCGGATCCTCGATATAATGTGCGCTGTAAACGTTCCGGGGTAAGTAGCCCCGCTGAATTTTATGGGGTCCTTGAGCACCGGCTTCGACCCATTTCAACTTATGCTCGATGGCAAAATCGATGGCCTGGTAATAACAGGCTTCGAAATGCAGGAATTTGTAGTCCGAGCTGCAGCCCCAGTTTCGCCCGAACAGCGTATCCGAGCCGCGCAGATTTAGGGCGCCGGCTATGATCTGGCCATCGACCTCGGCAAAAACCAAAACGGCGAGATGGGCGAGAGTATCGCCCAATATCTCAAAGAATTCCCGATTGAGGTATGGGCGTCCCCATTTTCGATCGATGGTATCGATGTAGAAGTCGTAAAATCGATCCCAATGGTGCGGTTTTAGGTCATCTCCGGTCAACGCGTATAGTTTGATGCCCTGTTCAACGATTTGGCGCCGTTCCTTTTTGATTGCTTTGCGTTTTCGAGAGGATAGGGCACCCAGAAAATCTTCAAATGTCTCGTATCCTCGATTTTCCCAATGGAATTGCTTACTCGTGCGTTTCAAAAACCCGCTCTCGCCGAGTAAATCCCATTCCTCTTTGGTCGGAAAAGTAATGTGGAGCGAAGAAACTTCCAGTTTATTGGCGAGCTGAACCATTCCGGCAATCAGAGATTTCGCGGTCTCCGGTGGCTGGTCCGGGTGCACGATGAGACGGGGCCCGGTCGCGGGAGTGAAGGGGACGGCCGCCTGTAGCTTTGGATAATAGTTACCGCCGGCGCGTTCATAGGCTTCGGCCCAACCCCAATCGAAGATATATTCACCGTATGAATGGCCTTTGAGGTAGAGCGGCGCGCAGGCCGCTATTTTTCCGGCTTCGTCTTCGATAATCAGATGTTGCGGTTGCCAGCCTTTGCTGGCCTGAACCGAATCACTTGTTTCGAGGGCATTTAGGAAGCCATGGCTGACGAAGGGATTGCCTGGCCCGGCGCAGGCGTCCCAATTCTCGGCGGACACCTGAGAGATGTTCGTCAGGACTTTTACAGTGATCTGATTTTCGCCTTCGGGCATAGAGCGAAATTAGGCGAGGCTTGGGTTGGGAGCAAGTACAATGGGTCTAATTCGCTCTAAATTAGCCCCTAATTTCAACCTGTTCCCCATCCGGGCCTTTAAACACGACACGACGCCATGTTTCTTCGCGGGGTTCCCGCGCAGCGGTATTATGGGGCTCGGAATGGATAGGAACCCCTGCGTCTTTCAGGGCGCTGACGGCGCCATCAAAATCATCGGTTTCCAGGCAAAAATGGAAGCCGCTCACTGCGGGGTCGGGCCTCCCGGTTAATTCAAGAACCGTATCGCCGAGTTTCAGGTAGGCGATATCAATTCCCGTCGGCGTATCGTGCTCGAAATAGGTCTCGAATCCGAAGTGGCTTTCGTAGAACGCCTTGGATTTTTCGAGATCGCTTACATGTAACGCCGTATGATCAATCCGCTTGAATTCCATATCACCCACCGATGCGTTAGAGCCGTGACGATTAAGCCAGTTTGAATATACCATCAACTTCAACGGCTGAGTCGAGCGGCAGAGAACTACAGCCGACGGCGGCGCGGGTGTGTTTTCCTTTTTCGCCCATGATATCGACCATCAAATCAGACGCGCCGTTCATGACGACGGCATGGTCGGTGAAATCGCTCAGGCAATTCACATAACCCGTAAGACGTACGGCAGATTCGACACGGTCTAGATTCCCGCCGCAAGCCGCTTTGAGCTGGGCCAAGAGGTTCAAGGCGCAAGTCCGTGCCGCCTGTTGGCCATCCTCAACCGAAAGGTCGGATCCAACCTTCCCGGTATAGTGCATTTTCCCATCCCAGACCGTGACTTGGCCGGAGATATAAACCAGGTCACCGGTAATCATATAAGGCACGTAATTAGCGACCGGTGTTGCGGCCTGCGGCAGCTCGATCCCCAATGCCGTCAGGCGGGCCTGAATAGTATCCGTCATTTTGAATTCCTCGGTATTTGATCACGCTATGCGTTCGTTGTGTCGGACAAAAAAATGGGGTGCGCTGGAACCGGTAGAACCGGACCCTAACACGCACCCCCAGTTCACCAGGGAGGAACTGTTAAACTCGTTGTCCGTTATGAGCACCCACTCGTAGATCCGCAGGTCAGGCACTTCATGCAGGTGCCGTTGCGGACCAGAGTAAAGTTGCCGCATTCCGTGCAGGCGTCTCCTTCATAGCCTTTCATACGGGCCTCGCGGACAGCATTCAGATGGTCGCTGGCGCTATCCGCCATCTCGACGTTAAATTCGATTGGCGGTGTCGCATCGACAAAGGACTCGGTGACCGGTTCAGAAACACCACTCGTCACTACTGCCGCCGACAGCGATTTGGCAATAGGCTCCGCCATCATCGCGGCTGTTTCCCCCAAATCGGGCTCGCTTTCGCCGGTCGTTCCGTTGGCTTTGCCGCCGCTCACGACATAAAGATTGCCGCGCATGTAACCCTGGCTGGCGAACCGTTCGACAGCTTCGCGCGATGCGTTGGCTTTCTCATCCGGAATGTTTGCCTCGTCGTCGCCGCGACCCAATGCGCCGGCATCGAGGTCGCCCGGCTCAACATGAGCAAGGTCGTAGCGGCCCAGGTAAGAGACCGCCAACTCCCGGAAGATGTAATCCAGGATCGACGTCGCCATTTTGATCGTGTCGTTGCCCTCAACGACGCCCGACGGCTCGAACCGGGTAAAGGTGAAGGCTTCGACGAACTCCTCAAGCGGAACGCCATATTGCAGGGCGATTGAGATGGCGATCGCGAAATTGTTCATCAAACTGCGGAAAGCGGTGCCTTCCTTGTGCATGTCGATGAAGATTTCACCCAGCCGTCCATCCTGATATTCACCGGTGTGAAGATAGACCTTGTGGCCGCCGACCAGGGCTTTCTGCGCATACCCTTTGCGGCGGTTGGTCAGCCGGTTACGTTCGTCCAACGCCTTTGCCATTAATTGTTCGGCGATGACTTCCGGTCGAATGGCAGCCGTTGCAGGGGCGGCGGTAACCTCTTCTTCAAGATCATCGTCTTCCAGGATCTGTGAATTAAGAGGTTGAGACAGTTTCGAGCCGTCCCGGTAAAGCGCATTTGCCTTGAGACCCTTGCGCCATGACAGCATGTAGGCTGCTTTGCAGTCCTCAATTGTTGCCGCGTTTGGCATGTTGATGGTCTTGGAAATACTGCCGGAAATAAACGGCTGTGAGGCCGCCAGCATCAAAATGTGGCTGTCCACGGAGAGGCTGCGTTTACCCTCCCGACCGCAGGGGTTGGCGCAATCGAAGACAGAATAATGCTCTTCCTTGAGATGAGGCGCGCCTTCTAACGTCATGGCCCCGCAAACGTGAATGTTCGCGGCAGAGATTTCAGCCTTGCTGAACCCGAGGGCGGCGAGCAGGTCAAAGGACATATCGTTCAGATCAGCCGTCTCAAATCCAAGCGTGTCGCGACAGAATGCTTCACCGAGGGTCCATTTGTTGAAAACGAACTTTATGTCAAAGGCCTCAGCGAGGGCATCTTCGACGGTCTGCAATGCTTCTTCGGTAAAGCCTTTTTCGCGCAATGCATCGTGGTTGATAGCGGAAGAGCCGTGCAGGGTACCCTGGCCGACCGCATATTTGATCA
>JAQCKY010000352.1 GCA_027592155.1 Pseudomonadota bacterium | reverse complement strand
GCACCTTCCCGGGCCGGCGGATAGTTCCAGTCCTCGACCTGTAAGTACGCCCCCGCCATATTCTGGAGGTGGGATTTACCGAGCAGCGCGGTCTTATATCCCGACACGCGCAGCGCATGGACAAAGGTATTGCTGTTCAGGGGCAGCGATAATCCGTTGGTCAGCACACCGCAAGCCGACGGCATTCGCCCGGTCATCAGGGCAGACCGGTTGGGCATGCAGATCGGGCAGGTGACATAAAATTTGTCGTAGGCGAGCCCGCGCGCCGCGATGCCGTCGATATGGGGTGTCTGGACGATCTTGTTGCCCGCATTGCCCAAATGATCGGCGCGGTGCTGGTCGGTAATGATCAGCAGGAAATTCGGCTGGTCGGTCATGTGATGGGTTGGCTTTCCTGTGGAACTGTCTGAATGCACTTTTTGATTATCCGCAGACGTTAATTCGGCGCCGCAGTTATGCAAGCGCCTTCAAATTCGGTTTCCACAGGGTGGCGGACGAATGGACGAGGGTGGGTTTGAAACCCACCCCTACCGGAAAATTGTCATATCGATTATAGGGGTGGGTTTCAAACCCGCCCGCATCGATCCCGCTACGCGAGATCGAACAACAAAAACTCCGATCCTGCTTTCGCGCTGATCGTGATCTCACTCTCATCGCTGACGGCGATACCATCTCCGGCGCTAAGGTCTTTGCCGTTCACCGTGACCGCGCCGCTGGCAAGCTGTATCCAGGTTCGCCGGCCGGCTTCCGGTCGGTGGGTTACCCAGGCACCTTGGTCCAGCAGGCTCGCATAAAGCGATAAATCCTGATGGACGATGATTGAGCCGTCGCGGCCATCTCTAGAGGCGACGAGCCTTAGTTGATTGCGCTTTTCATCGTCGGAAAACGCCTTCTGTTCGTATCCCGGATCGATCCCCTGGGTGTCGGGCAGAACCCAGATTTGGAAAAAATGGACCGGATCTTTATCCGAAGCGTTATACTCACTATGAACCACGCCGGTACCGGCAGACATGCGCTGAACGTCCCCCGGTACGATAGAGGCGACGTTTCCCATATTGTCTTTATGCTCAAGCGCACCGGTCAGGACATAGGAGATGATCTCCATATCCCGGTGGGGGTGAGCGCCGAACCCTTGGGACGGCTGTACCGTATCTTCATTGATCACCCTAAGATCGCCGAACCCCATCTGGGCCGGATCGTGGTAATCGGCAAATGAAAACGTATGATGGCTGGTAAGCCAGCCATGCTCGGCCATGCCCCTTTCGTTTGCGGGTCTTAATTGCAGCATCATCTACCCTCATAAAGCAGTTATCTGCCCCTCAGATAGTTTAAAACACCGACGATGCAATCCTGCAAACGATTGCAAAGAATTGTCTGGAATTTGTCATACGCATAGCTGCCCTCCGTAATTTGCCGATTGACCGGCCACCGGCTTGTCTATAGAAGCATCGGCGGGCCACGGCCTCCCAACGGGTCGCGACCCATCTGTAAGGATGGGAGTACATCATGAATACAGTTGCTAAACCGGCCACCCGGCCGGCAAACCCTAACTTTTCCTCAGGACCTTGCGCCAAAAGACCCGGCTGGACTCCATTGGTGTTGGCCGATGCTGTCTTGGGCCGGTCTCACCGCTCCAAGCTGGGGAAAGATCGAATCAATGACGTAATGGACCGGTCCCGCGCCATGCTGGGCCTGCCTGATGATTACCGGATCGCCGTTGTGGCGGCGTCGGATACCGGCGCCATGGAAATGGCCATGTGGTCACTGCTGGGCGCCCGCGGCGTCGATATCTTTGCCTGGGAGAGTTTCGGCTCGGGCTGGGTAACGGATGTCGCCAAACAGCTCAAGCTTGAAGACGTTCGTGTTCTCGAAGCCGATTACGGCGACCTGCCGGACCTCGGCCAGGCCGATTTCAGCCGCGATGTTATTTTTACCTGGAACGGTACGACGTCCGGCGTCCGGGTTCCCAATGGCGATTGGATCGCCGATGACCGCGAAGGTCTGGTCATCGCCGATGCGACATCGGCCGTGTTCGCCATGGATATCCCCTGGTCCAAGATCGATGTTGCCACCTATTCGTGGCAGAAGGTCATGGGCGGCGAGGCGCAGCACGGCGTACTGATCTTGAGCCCTCGGGCCATCGAACGGCTGGAAAGTTATAGCCCCCCCTGGCCGATGCCGAAGCTGTTCCGCCTGACGTCGGGTGGTAAATTCTCAGAGAGCATCTTCCAGGGCTCCACCATTAATACCCCCTCCATGCTCTGTGTCGAGGATGCCTTGGATGGCTTGAAATGGGGCGAGAGCATCGGTGGGCTGAAATCGTTGATTCAGCGGTCCGAACGCAATCTGTCGACGTTGGCCCGATGGGTGGAAAGCTCGCCCAATGTTGAGTTCCTGGCTCACGATCCGGCGACACGGTCGAACACGTCTGTCTGTTTCAAGATCGTCGCACCCTGGTTCACGGAATTGGATGACGACCAACAAGCAGCTGTCACCAAACGGGTGAGCGCAATCCTGGACGACGAAGGCGTAGCCTACGATATCGACGGCTACCGCGACGCGCCGCCGGGACTGCGTATATGGGCCGGCGCGACCATCGAGGCATCCGATCTGGACGCCTTAACTCAATGGATTGACTGGGCGATTGAACTCGCTAAATCCGAATTCACAGTTCAGGTTTGAGGACAGGAAACATGCCCAAGGTATTGATTTCAGACAAAATGAGCCCCCTCGCCGCGGAGATATTTATCAAACGCGGTATCGAGGTCGACGAAATTGCCGGAATGACCCCGGAAGAGCTGCGCGCCTGCATCGGCCAATATGACGGTCTTGCCGTCCGCTCGGCGACCAAGGCGACCAAGGAGATCATCGACGCGGCAGATAACCTCAAGGTCATCGGCCGGGCCGGTATCGGCGTCGATAATGTCGATATCCCTGCCGCGACGGCGCGGGGTATCGTCGTGATGAATACCCCGTTCGGCAATTCGATCACCACCGCCGAGCATGCCATCGCCTTGATGTTCGCTCTAGCCCGAGACCTGCCGGAAGCCAGTGCGTCGACCCATGCAGGCAAATGGGAGAAATCCCGCTTCATGGGGGTCGAACTTACCGGCAAGACCCTTGGTGTCATCGGGTGCGGCAATATCGGCTCCATCGTTGCCGACCGCGCCCTGGGATTGAAGATGAAGGTCGTTGCCTTCGATCCGTATCTGTCGCTGGAACGGGCAGAAGACTTAGGCGTGGACAAGGTCGAGCTCGACGAGATGTTTAAGCGCGCTGACTTCATCACGCTCCACACGCCCCTCACCGACAGCACGCGAGGCATCATCGACGCTGCCGCGATTGCCAAGATGAAAAAGGGCGTGCGAATCATCAATTGCGCCCGGGGTGGTTTGGTGGTCGAGGAAGACCTCAAGGCCGCCATCGAGTCGGGCCAGGTTGCCGGCGCCGCCGTCGATGTGTTTGTCGAGGAGCCGGCGACGGATAACGTCCTGTTCGGCATGCCCGAGGTTATTGCGACACCTCATCTCGGCGCGTCGACCGTTGACGCGCAGGTCAATGTCGCCCTTCAGGTTGCTGAGCAGATGTCCGATTATCTGCTTACCGGTGCGGTGGTCAATGCCCTGAATATGCCGTCCGTCAGTGCCGAGGACGCGCCGCGTCTCATGCCTTATATGAAACTCGCTGATCAGTTGGGCAGCTTCGCCGGGCAAATTACGGAATCCGCGATCAAGGCGGTGACTATAGAATATTGCGGCAACGCGACGGGGCTGAATACCAAGCCCCTGACTGCGGTTGTGCTCGCCGGTTTACTAACGCCGTCGCTCGAGTCTGTGAACATGGTATCGGCGCCGGCGGTTGCCAAGGAACGCGACATCGATGTGACCGAGGCGACCCGCGAAAACTGCAACGGCTACCAGACGCTGATCCGCCTCAAAGTGGAGACTGAGAATCAGACCC
>JAQCKY010000351.1 GCA_027592155.1 Pseudomonadota bacterium | reverse complement strand
CGCCGAACTGCTGCATCATGACGCTCCAGTTCGAGGACGAAAACGGCGACATGAACGAGACCATCCAGATGGAACACATCATGACGCCGGAGACCGAGAACACCTGTCACTACCTGATGGACTGGACCTGGGACTTCGGCGGCCCGGATGGTTATCCCACCCACGCAGACGTCGACCGCGAACAACGCGGGCTGATTGAAATAGACGATATCCCGATGGTCGAGGCTCAACAGCGCAACATCGACCGCTTCGGCAGCCACGCCCGGGACGTACCGGTCAAACAGGACCGTCACGTCAACGAGGTGCACCGGGTGCTACGCCGGATGTACGAAGAGGGCGGGATTACCGGCCGGGACGAAGTCTCGCGGATGGCGGCGGAGTAGGGATAAAAGAAAAAACGGCAGCCTCTTTCGAAGCTGCCGTTTGTCGTTATCTCGGGTTTGACGTGATTACATTTTTGCCTCGGCGATGAAGGCTTTCAGAGCGGCAACCGTTTCTTGATTGGTGTTGGCGAGAGCGTCGATGATGGCCTGGCCATCCTTGGTCGGGAGGAAGGCCAAGGGACCGCCGAAGCGCTTTGTCGCAAAGGCCGCGAAATCCGGATCATTGAGCAGTTTCGCGTAGCCGATACGCAACGCCTTGACCGCTTCGGGAGGCGTTCCCGGCGGCGCGAAGATGCTCTGCGATAATCCGCTGGTCAGCGTGTAGACGGACTTCAAAAGCTCCCACTTTGAGCCGGAAGGGTTCTTCCCGGTGGCTTTCCGGTAATAGCTCGCGAAATCGGGGATGTTCCTGACCGTGGGATCGGTCACCACCGCACCATCAACGACGCGGGGGTGGTAATAAGCGGCGAACAACATGCCGGTCTTTACATGGTTATTTTCCATGTTCGCGTAGTAATCGAGAATGCCGGTTGTCTGAACATCGGCTTCGCCCGAAAGCTGTGCGGCGCGGCGCTGAGCCGCCCCTCTGTAACCCGGAACATATTTATAGGAGACGCCCAGCAGGTCTAGGCTGAGGCGCCCAACCATGTCGAGACTGGATGTCGGCCGGTTGCCGGCGAGCTTAAGGTTTGTTGCTTTGGTTAGGACGGCACGATCGTTTTTGCCGTCGGGCATCGCCCCGGAGCGCACCATGGTCACGCGCGCCTCGGCACCGCCGCCGATGAAATTGAACTTGGTGTAATCTGCGCGCAATCCCTTGGACTTGATCAACGCCGCAATCGGATCCCAGGGGTTTGTGAGCAGCGTGAGGCCGTCCGGTTTGGCCTTCTCATAGACGAAATTGGTTGCCTTCATGCCACCGGCGCCCGACATGTTTTTGACGACAATTTTTGGATTACCGGGAATGTGATTGCCGATAAAGGGTGAATAGGTTCGATGGGTCGCGTCGGTGCCGCCGCCTGGATTGAAGCCGACGATAAAGTTGATGGTCTTGCCGGCATAATATTCGGCCGCCGGGGCCGTATTAGCGCCGGCGAGAATACCGGCTGTCGCGATGCCGCTGAGAACGAGAGTTAGCGTTTTTGCGTATGTCATAGAACCCTCCTTGGTTAATCGTTGTTGTTGTGATTATCCGTTACCGCCAATCATCGACGGAGACGGTCTTGTTGTAACGGGTGCCTTGAATTTGCCAATAGCCATTGGTTTCGCCGCCGACGACGACGACTTCGATGGCGTCCTCATTAAACATATGGATGAGTTCGTCAGGCGCGGCCTTGAGCTTGCTCGCCATCGGTTCTTCGCCAAACGTCGCCCGCGGATAAACGTAATTCTGCACGAGCTGTAGATCCCAGTACTCCGCCGCCGGCATCTTTGCGGTTTCCCAAGCCCAATGGATCAGCTTCTCTTTGGTGTCGAAGTCGCCGCGCTCAACGAACTGCCGAGCCGTAATCGGATCGAGAAGGAACACTGGGGATGTGGTGGTGTCGATACCTTGCAGCATTTGCGCAACGTGGGCGCGCCAATGGGTTTCTCTCAATCCCAAACAGAAGGTATGGGACCGTCCGCCCCAAAATACGCTGACGGTACTGTCTTCGGGCTTGAAACCTTTCTGAACATGCAGGGGTTCCCACGGACTGCGTTCCTCGTTTTCGGCAAACGTCATCCCGTTATAGGCGCTGTTGTTGCCTTGAGAGCCCATATAGGTCTCGCCGGGGACCGAGCCGCCCTGCAGATTTTGCGAGAGCAGACTGTAGGCCCGGCCGATGGTGGCATTGGCATGGTTATAGGGACCCAAGGCGCCGATCCCGCAGTTCATGTCGATCTCGTGGCGGATTGGGCCGTTCACCACCACCATACCGGCGGCAGATGAAGAGGTGCTGCCCCGCGATGTGACACCGGAGGCGGCGAGCGCCAGGATCACCGGGAAATATTCCGGCCGCGCACCGGACATGACGGCATTCACCGCGACCTTCTCGACCGTGTACTCCCAAAATCCCCGATTGTGGGTCGGCTGCATCCGGCCGACGACCTCGTCCGCCGCATGGCTGGTATGGGCGAGCATCTCCGCGACCCGTTCCTCGGTCGGCAAAATAATCGGCAGCATGTCGGTCCAACGGTTTTCGAGGAAGCGCTGGTGCAAGTTTTCTTCCGTGTCCGGATCGACGAGGCGGGGTGTCGACTCGGTGCCGCCGGACGCCGCTGCCATGCCAAGCCCTTGAGTTAGCCCCTCGATGATTTCTTGCATGACCGGGACCCCGGTAACCGGATCATTGCCATAGACATACTCTTTAAGTTCCGCGTCGGATTTTCCCATGACGGGTTGCGGTACGAATGCCTTGGGTGCTTCGGCCAGACCTTTCACCTGTGATACAGATTTTACCACCCGGGCAAATATGTCGGTGTGCAGTGCCACTGTCGGCACGCCGTATTCTGTCTCGACCGTAATTGCGTGCGTGCTCACGGCAGGCGCGCAGGTGCTTCAATGGCCGACGCCGAAAATCGCGCCGTCGCCTTTCGCCTGGATTTCCTTCCAGGTCTCGGGATCGTCCTTCTGATATGTATTGTTGAGAGAAATGATCCGGGTTTCGACGCTCGGCATGAGATCGGCAAACCAGCCCTCGATCTGCTTTAGAAGTTTGATCGAGTCGTCGAAGCGGCAATCGACCAGATAGACAATTTTCCCGTCCAGACTATCGAGCCGGGGCGCAGCCGTCTTGGCGCTGACCTTGGGAGGGTAGCCGACCGGATTGTGAACTGTAATTAGTGAACCGGATTTGGTTGGGGTATCGACACCGTCCATTGCATTTTCCTCTCGAACTAATTTTTGGTTAAGGGCATCAATCAATCACAAAACTCTAACGGGTTCTGTGATGAATAGGAAAAACTCATCTTGATTTGACGACTGGCAGTTGATCGGCCGAAACGCTAGGCTGGCGTCAAAATTCATACATGTTTTTGGGAGATCGAAGTGATGCGCGCAGCCTATTACACAGAACTCGGAACCGCCGCGGACGTCTTAACCGTCGGGGAGGTGGAGATGCCGGAACCCGGGCCGGGAGAAGTGCGCGTCAAAATATCCACATCGGGGGTTAATCCGTCGGACTGGAAATCACGGCTGCGGGGCAGGGGCGGCGTTATGGCGTTCCCAAAGATTATCCCCCACAGCGATGGCGCGGGTATTGTCGACGCCGTTGGTGAGGGCGCTGATACAACCCAAATTGGGCAGCGGGTATGGGTTCTCAACGGGCAATGGAAGCGCCCTTTTGGAACGGCGGCGGAGTATATCTCGCAGCAGAGCCGTTACGTTATTCCGATGCCCGACAATACGAGCTTCGACGAAGGTGCCTGCTTTGGCATTCCATTCCTAACCGCGCATCGCGCTGTATTCTATGACGGGCCGGTCGCGGGAAAAACCTTATTGGTCCAAGGCGGCGCCGGGGCGGTGGGTCATCACGCAGTTCAAATCGCCAAACATGGCGGCGCGCGCGTCATCGCAACCGGCAGCAGCCAGGAAAAAGCCGACCTTGTTA
>JAQCKY010000350.1 GCA_027592155.1 Pseudomonadota bacterium | reverse complement strand
GGTCCTGGGCTTGGGCCAGTCAGCGGCGGGCTTCGGGGCACCCGTTATCATCGCCGCGGTTCTTTGCCTGGGCGTTTGGATCTCTTTGAACCGGACAATGCGAACCCGGAATTTGAGCGAGCAGGCAGAGCGCCCGCTGGGAGACCGGGACTAACTCAATCGCGCTCAAAAACGATTTTGCCGCCGACGATGGTCATGTCGGCGGTGATGTCTCTGATCGCGTCTTCGGGACAACTTAAGGGGTCGGCGGACAACACCGCTAAATCGGCAAGCTTGCCTGGCTCGATGGAACCCTTCTCCTTTTCCTCGAAGGTTAGATATGCGCCGTCAATTGTCGCGGCCCGCAATGCGGCTTCTCTTAAAATTGCTTGTCCAGGCCCAACGGCACCATCGATTTTGTTGCTATACCGGCTGACGGAAAGCCAGAGCGGGTTGAACATGCTGGGCGGAACGTTGTCGGTGCTCAACGCGAAATGCACGCCGGCGTCGAGCATCCTCTTCATCGGCACAATGTCGTCTTCGGCGCCGGCGGCAATCTTCTCGGCCGTACAGCTGTGGATATGTTCGTTCGCGTGAATAGTCAGAACGATCCCGAGCGCGGCAAGCCGGTCGACCTCCTCAGGGGTTGCGCGGGCGACATGGGCCATCACCCAGCGCCGCTCGGCAATCGGGATCACTTTATTTACCGCCTCAAAATGCTCCAGCAGACCGAGTCCGATGGTGGCAATGCGGAGCCCTTTCTCGGCCGCCATGATCAGATAATCGGTCATTTCCGCAGGGGGTACGCCGAAGTCGTAGTTAAACCCCGACCAGCCCGTATAGGGCCGTGCTTTGGCGCGCAAAACCTCCTCCGGCAGCGGTCCCAGCGCCGCATGCATGCCTTCGAACGATAACCGGTCGTTACCCGTGCCGGCACCGCCTAAGCGCTCGGCAAAATCGTCAAGGCACGGCCCGATTTTGGATTTGGGGATGCCCGACCAGGACGGACTGGCCAATAGCCGCGCGCGGACGGTCATTTCCCCGTCCGCCTCGACGGCGCGGTAGGCCTCGATTAGCTCATCGGCGACACCGTGGCCTTCATAGACGCTCGTTGTGCCTGTCCGGTTATAGATGCGCATGGAATCGCGCAGCCCGGCGACACGAATGTCGTGGGTGAAGCGGGGCATCATCGGGAAGTCGACCAATTCCATGATCGGCGCCGGGGTATGTTCCAAAAACACGCCCGATAGCTCGCCGGAACCGGGGTCGCGCTCATAGCGGATGGATTCCAGGGGCGGCTGCGAATGCCGATCCAGTCCCGCAATCTCAAGCGCCCGGGAATTGGCCACCGACACCAGGGGCAGTTCATAACGCCAATATCCCCAGATCGGGCGAATATAGACCGGATTATCCGGCGCGACTTCGTCCAACTCCCACCGTGTCGGAAAGCGCCCTTCTTTTAAGTTCTCCGGCACATCCCGGTAGTTTGGCGGCTCGCCGATCGGCATGGTGACGATCCAATCGCCGGGTGCCGCAGCTGCGACGAGTGCCGCGACCCGGTCCTGGATATCCCGAATGGACCCTGCGCCCGCAAGGGACGGGAAAACCGATTTCAACCCCTCCCGGTCCATATGGGCGTGACCGTCGATCAGGCCGGGGATGACGGCCCGGCCGGCCAAATCGATGGTGTGGGTGTCGGGACCAGCGAGCTGCTTGATTTCCTCGGCGGACCCAACGGCGGCGATGCGCTCGCCTGACATTGCCACGGCATCCGCAATTGAAAACTTATCATCGACGGTTATCACTTTGCCGCCGGTCAAGACGATGTCGAGGTCAGCGGTCATAATCTCCGGTCCGAGAGTTCCAGTCCGAAGGCGTGTTCGGCGAAGCCGACGGCGTTGGTGTCCCACTGTACGGCGATATGGGCGCTCATGGCGTGGACGTCGCGGAAAGCCCGCTGCTCGATGCTGTCTTCATCGACGCCGTGGGCGCCCAGGACTTGAACCACGCGATCAATAGCCTGTCCACAGAGTAACGTCGCATAGGCAATATCGCGGCGGTAGCGGACCCGGTTTTCCATGCTGATGGTATCGCCGGTTCGGGCGAGGGCGTTGAATTCCTCGGTGTTCCTGGTCGCAATCAGTTCGGCGCAATCGAGCTCCGCCGAGGCCTCTGACACTCTCATTTGTATTGTCGGATATTCGGCGATATTGCGACCGCCGACCCGCCCCACCCGGTCACGGGTATGTTCCATAAAACTTTCTACCCCGCCTCGCGCAGCCCCCAGCGCCGGGGCAAATATGTTGTAAGGGAACACCGCCATCACCGGCAGGGCGAAGTCATGCCCGGGATTGACGACGCTGCCGGGGGTGGGACCGCCGTAAATATCGGCCAAGGCAACCAGCCGGTGGGACGGCACGAACGCATCCTCGATCAGGATGTCATTGCTGCCCGACGCCCGCAGTCCGGCAGCGTGCCAGGTATCGTCGACCCGAAAATGGGGTAATTCGACCAGCGCCATATAGGGCTGGGGCCGTCCCTCGGGCTGGGGAACCGGGGTCAGGACCATCGCCCACCGGCAGTGATCCACGCCGCTCGCCCATTGCCAGCGGCCGGACAAATTAATCCCGCCACTGGTTTGCTCCACCTCGGTTTTGGCCACGGCGAAGGCGGTCGCCGTGAGCGTGTCGACGGACGGCCCCCAGACGTCATCTTGAGCCTCGGGCGGGAACATGCCGAGCAGCCAGTTATGACAGGCGATCAAGACGCCGACCCAGGCCGACGATCCACAGCCCCGGCCCAACTCGCGACCGATGGCAATCTGCGCCGGGCCATAATCGAACTCGTAACCGCCGACCCGCTTGGGCTGAAGGATGCGATGGATACCAGCATCGATGAAATCGGCGATGGTGTTTTCCGGGACCCGCCGCGCTTTCTCCGCCGCCGCCGCGCGCTGCCGTAAATCCGGGATCAACTTCCTGGCGCGGCCGACGACATCATCGAGGGTTATGTCTTGGTTTTTCGTCATCAGTCCGGCACCCAATCGTCGCCCTCTTTGTCGGGCGGGCAGCTGTCGAGGATTTCTTCGGACAGACCGAACTCTTCGACCAGTAATTTGCGGCGGACATCCTCTTCGACAACCGTGACCGTCAAGGTGTCGTCCGCGGCGACCTCGATGTAATTCGCGCGGCCAACGCTGATAATCCGGTCGGGAAAGCGCCGGGTAATGAACAGCGCGTTATTGAAATTGCTGACATCGACAGACCACTCATAACGGGACACCAGAAAATCATGATCGATGGGGTAGAGCTCGGGGTCGGTCCGGTAGGCGACCCATTCCCGAAGATGGCCGGGCATCCATTTAATATCAAATCCGTTTTCGGTCGCGACCGCCTCGGCCCGGTTCACGCCGGTATCGACCTTGGATGACTGGCCGGGCACCAAACGCAGCACCTCGAAATGGATAATCGAAGGATCGGGCAGATAGGTAATGCCGTCAATATCCACCATGACCGACCCATGATCAGCCCAGGGCTCCCCGGCACCGATGTGCATGGCGCCGGCGACCCTTCGGGCGTCGAACGCGCAGGCGACAAGGAGGGCATATAGCCCCTCGGCGGTCGGCCAGCAGGTACCCCCGGTACCGTGTTTTAACCAGTTCTCGAAAAACTCCGTTGCGTGGCACCCGGTCATCGGCCAATCCCGGTCGCTTTCCAGCCAGATCCGCTTCTGGATGCTGTCGAAGGGGATCGACGCGCACCAGGCGTGGTAAAGCTGGTTGAGACCGGCCAAATCGTTATTGGGTTTGGCGTTTAGCGTCATCTTGGCAAGCACGCGCTCGACCAATTCTGGTTCAAGTGGCAAATTCGGTGCGTTCATGGCGGCGTTCATCTCCCGGCCCCATAATAGTAGAGAAACTTCCGACGCTGGCAATCCAAGGTATGCTCGACAAGTGTAGCTCGACAGGGATTGCTCGACAGGGCAACGGCGATGATTATGCTGCTCCACTCTTGGTCATACATCCTATCATTA
>JAQCKY010000349.1 GCA_027592155.1 Pseudomonadota bacterium | reverse complement strand
GCCATTCTGCTACTGGCAATGATCGCCTGATCGTAGGATTGCAGGCCAAAAAGAAACGCCCCGGTTGTTCACCGGGGCGTTTTTTTATTGGTCTTCTTCGAAGCTTTTTGGCGTTCCAAAGCGGCCGACATTGCCGATGAGCTGCTGAAGGATTGTGAGCTCTTTGCCGCGGGTTGGCGTTTCGCGCTCGATCAGCGAAACCTCCACATTCTTCGAGGCATCTTTCTCGTTGACCCCGGTTACCACGCCTTGCTTGTCAAAATGGACAGTCACTACTTTGCGTTCCAGTAGTTCTGGCTCAAAAAACGAGACGGTCTTTACCTTGCCGCCGATGTAATACCAGACCTCTTTGTCGAAGGTCGCAATGGTTGAAGGGGAGCCGAGAAGGCGGGTGATATCGGCCTTCTTGTGTGCTCCCGGTTTGATTGACTCAACGACCTGCGGATCGGGCGTATTGCCTCGCAGATGGATGGTTTCCTCGCAGCCGACGAGGACGCCGAGCAGGACGCTGCCGCATAGGGCGCGACGAACGAATTTGGGGAAAATATTGACGTCGTGGTTCATTTGCGGACACATAGGCGGCCTGTGGGGCGCTCCGTCGGGGCTCTGATTGCTAAGGGTCAGACAGTGGGTATTCCCTGCCGCGATGTCAATTGCGCAGAAGAATCGGAGAAGAAGATGTTGCGGAATTTGTTTGGCGCTAAATCCGCCAGAAAAAATGCCAGGGCGAGCGCTGAATCGCTCTATGGCAGTGCGGTTGATGCCGCTCGCAACGCCGCGTTTTATTCAGACTTTGGCGTAGCTGATACTGTTGATGGCAGATTTGAGATGATCTCGCTTCATGTGTATCTGCTGCTGAGACGGTTAAAATCGGCTGGCGCCGAGGGCAAGCAATTGTCCCAAATGCTATTTGATACAATGTTCGATGATATGGACCGGACGCTCCGGGAGATGGGTGTTGGTGATCTAGGGGTGGGCCGGCGGGTAAAGGAAATGGCGAAAGCGTTTTATGGTCGAATTGCGGCCTATGACGAGGGATTGGAGGCCGGTACGGAGGATACGTTGGGATTGGCGTTGTCGCGGAATGTCTTTCGGGCTGAGGAGGCGCGCGCGCCTGGCGTGCTGGCCCTTGCCGGGTATGTCCGCGCGGCCGTACGGCAGCTGGATGGGGTGGAGAATGGGACACTGTTCGCTGGTGATGTTGCTTTTTCCCAACCAGTTGGCGCCGGTTCGTGAATCAGGGTGATATCTATGGGATCTGAAACCGGCTTAAATCCAGAGTTTTCGTTTGTTGTCCGCCCGTCCGAGATTGGTGAGAAAGAACAAGTTTACGAATTTGAGGCCGATTCGCTGCAATGCGAAGCTCTCGCCCGCCGTTTCGATCTGGTCGAAATTGAGTCTCTTCGGGTGCGGATGGCTGTCATTCGGCATCATGGCGGGGCCACTCTCCGTCTTCTTGGCCGGGTGAGGGCCGGCGTGACACAGCGATGTGTCGTGACCCTTGAGCCTGTTAAGAGCGACGTCGATCATCGTCTTGAAAGTATTTTTTCCGTTGAAGATCAAAGTGATAGCGGAGATATGATGCTTAGCGATGAGATCGAGCCTCTTGAAGGGGATGTGCTCGATCTGGGGGAAGTCGCCGCTGAAGAACTGTTCCTTGCACTCGATCCCTATCCGCGGGTGGTGGGTGTCGCGTTAACCGACTTCATACCGGAAGCGGATCCCGGGGAGAATCCTAAACATCCGTTCGCGGCACTGGCGGCGCTCAAGGGAAAAAAGTAGACTACCTCCTCTTTCGCGCTGGCACCCTGAAGTGGTTTAGCTTGCCGTAGAGCGCGAATTTCGCTAAACAATCAGCCGCTTCGCGGGGCACCCGCTGAGTGCCTTCTATATATTCGAGATTTAAAAATGGCTGTACCAAAGAAGAAAACATCCAAGTCGCGCCGCAATATGCGTCGTTCGCACCATGCGCTTCAGGCGGCAACGCGGGCCGAGTGCCCGAATTGTGGGGAACTCAAACGTCCTCATCACGTGTGCCCGTCCTGTGGTCACTATCGCGAACGCGAGGTTGCTGAAACCGCCGGCATCTGACGATCGTGGATCGTCTTTGGATCACCTCTGGGATCACTAAGGGACGGATGATCGGTTGAGCGCGCGGGTTACGATTGCACTGGACGCGATGGGCGGCGACAACGCCCCCGAAATCGTCGTTGATGGCGCGGCGCAGGCCCGCGAGCGGTTTCCTGACGCTCACTTTCTATTGTTCGGTGATGAGAAGCTGATTGAGCCTTTGCTCAGCAAGCATCCCCGGCTTTTGGACGCGGTGACGATCCGCCATACCGCTAAGGCGGTCAG
This sequence comes from Pseudomonadota bacterium, assembly GCA_027592155.1. GTDB lineage: Bacteria > Pseudomonadota > Alphaproteobacteria > Rhodospirillales > UBA2165 > JAQCKY01. Next base: position 1,662 of record JAQCKY010000349.1, on the reverse strand, counting down.
CAGTGAAGAGCGCCCCGCCGTTGCGTTGCGGCAGGGACGAAATTCCAGCATGCAGTTAGCGATAAACGCGGTCTCCAGTGGCGAGGCCGCCGGAGTGGTGTCGGCAGGCAATACCGGCGCGCTGATGGCCATGGCGAAGGTCACGCTCAAGACATTGCCGGGGATCGATCGTCCCGCCATCGTGGCGCCCTGTCCAACCAAGGTGGGCGAGAGCGTTATGCTCGATCTTGGCGCGAATGTGGAATGTAACGCCGATAATCTTGTTCAGTTTGGCATGCTTGGGGCTGCCTTTGCGCGCACCGTTTTCGGCATCGAGCAGCCGACGGTCGGATTGTTGAATGTCGGAGCGGAAGAGGCCAAGGGGCGGGATACCGTCCGCCAGGCTGCGGCGATGTTCCGCGAATCAAAGCTCCCGTTTCGCTTCCATGGCTTTGTTGAAGGCGACGATATTGGCGCCGGTACGGTAGACGTGTTTGTCGTCGATGGTTTTACAGGCAATGTGACGCTGAAAGCGGTTGAGGGAACGGTGCGGCTTTATTCCGAATATCTGCGGCAAACGTTCCAAAGCTCTCTCATCAGCAAATTGGCCTATATGATGGCCTCCGGCGCCTTCCGCAAGATGCGGGCCCGGATCGATCCGCGGCGCTATAACGGTGCAACATTTCTGGGGCTTAACGGCATTGTCGTTAAGAGCCATGGCGGGACGGACGCATTTGGTTTTGCCAACGCAATCGGTGTCGCCGTCGATATGGTGGCCAACGATATCAATGAATTCATCATGCGCGAGCTTGCCGAGTATGGTGAGCAGCAGGTGCCCAAGGCGCAGGCCATAATTTAATGGTTCTACGCTCGGTCATTGCTGGGTGCGGGATATACCTGCCGGAAAATGTTGTTACCAACGACGACCTCGCCACGAGGATGGATACGTCGGATGAATGGATCCAAAAGCGTACCGGTATTCGGGAACGGCATATTGCGGCGGAGGGAGAGAAGACCTCCGATCTCGCGATCGCCGCAGCATCCAAGGCGCTGGAGGCCGCCGGTCTTGAAGGCGCAGACATCGACCTGATCGTCCTGGCGACAGCGACACCAGATGAAACCTTTCCAGCCACGGCAACACGTGTGCAGTCGGCCATAGGCATGCGCGGTGGTGCGGCTTTCGATGTGCAGGCGGTTTGCAGCGGTTTTATTTATGCTCTGACCGTCGCTGACAACTTTATCCGGTTGGGGCAGGCGAAGAACGTGCTGGTGATCGGTGCGGAAACCTTTTCGCGGATTCTCGACTGGGAAGACCGGTCGACCTGCGTTTTGTTTGGCGATGGGGCCGGTGCGGTCGTCCTTAGCGCCGCCGAGGGACAAGGGTCTTCCGACGATCGAGGCATTCTGGCGACCCGCCTTCATTCCGATGGCGATAAGCACGATCTGTTATATGTAGACGGCGGACCGTCATCGACGGGGACGGTCGGTCATCTCAGAATGCAGGGACAGGAAGTCTTCAAACATGCTGTGGTCAATATGGCCGCCGTGTTGAGAGAAGTAATGAGCGATGTCGGCATGGAGACGGCGGATATCGACTGGCTCGTGCCGCATCAGGCGAACCGGCGGATACTGGATACGACGGCGCGGAAACTGGGGCTGCCGCCCGAGAAGGTTGTTATTACG
>JAQCKY010000348.1 GCA_027592155.1 Pseudomonadota bacterium | reverse complement strand
CCGCGTCGCGACATGCCGATCGAGCCAGTCGATCACCAGTTCCTCTTGCCAATATCCAGCTTCTTTGAAACGCCGGACGGCGTCCTCAGGATAGGAGACTAAGTCTTCCCGTAGCATCAAGTCTTCCTCTGTAATCCCATTATTTCAATCGATTATAAATAAACACGGGCAGGAAAACAAACTGTCGGTGGAGTTACGAATTTTAACAAAAAGATTTGAAATCATCACATTTGATACATTTTCCCATGTTAATGTAAGGCATGGAAATCCAATCCGAACTTACCGCAATCGCGGTTGTCGTTCTTGCCGCGCTATTTTGCGGCCTCCTCTGCACACGTTTTGGGCTTCCGTCGATCATTGGATACATATTTGCCGGTGTCGTGCTCGGCCCCTCCGGTTTTTCGGTCGTGGAAGACCGCGGGCAAATTGGTTTGGTGGCTGAACTCGGCGTGCTTCTGTTGCTGTTTACGATCGGTATGCACCTCAGCCTGCGGGGATTTCGTGCCATTTGGATGGTCTCTGTCGGCACCGCCGCGCTGCAAATCATCGGTTTCGTCGGTGTCATGATGGTGATCGGTGAATTCTTCAATTTTTCGTTGGGAACATCCGTCCTCATCGGGTTTGTCATTGCGCTCAGTAGCACTGTCGTGGCCGTGAGGATGCTTGATGATTTGCATCTACTGCGGACACAGATCGGACAGATTGCAGTCTCTATTCTAATTGCTCAGGACTTGGCGATTATTCCCATGATCCTGATTATCAAATCAATGGCCGGAGGAGACCTGGATACAATCGGACTCCTCCGAATTGTCATTGCCGCCGGTCTACTCGGCCTGATAATTTGGTATCTCAGCCGGCGCAAGCGTATCTCCCTCCCCCTATCGGGGCTGCTCGCCCGGCAGGTCGATCTTCGGCCCATCTACGGTGTTGGTCTTTGTTTTGCGGCCGCCGCGATTTCCGGCTTTCTCGGCCTCTCATCCGCCTACGGCGCTTTTCTCGCCGGTCTGGTCGTCGGCAACAGTACCACGCGAAACATCATGCTGCGCAACGTCGGGCCAATTCAAAACCTCCTGGTTATGGCGTTCTTCCTGTCCATTGGACTTCTCGTCGACTTGCAATTCATTTGGCAGAATCTCGGCTCCGTGATCACGATTGTCTTGCTCATCACGGTCGTCAAAACGCTCTTTAATATCGGCATCATTCGGCTGTTGGGCGAACCTTGGCCCCACGCCTTTATCGCCGGTCTCCTCATCGCGCAAATAGGCGAGTTCTCATTCCTGATTGGCGAGACGGGGTTCGACGTCGGACTGATCACCGCCGACGAGCGAAACCTGATCATCGCGGTAACCGTTATAACCCTGCTCATCAGCCCACTCTGGATGGCGACCGCTCGCCGTGTGGTTCGACTGGCCTTTCGGCATATCCCAACCTGGCAGGGGCTTTTAGCACAATTTAGGCAGGGCGGCGTGGCAGAGGTTCTTGCCGCGTGGCGTAAGGCCCCCCCGAGCGAGCGCGTCGCCCTTCGTTACTTTGGACGGCCGGCGAAGCGCCTCCGACGAGGACAAATTGCCAAGGAAGAATCAGAGCCGCGCGTCACCGACGCAGAAGAACCATCCGGCAACGAGCCGCCCAGCGAAACCAAACCCCTATAAATCAATCCGCATCAGGTCGTGCGCGAGACGAAGTTCGCCGTCATAGGACTTTTGAATATCCGCTGCGACTTCCTCCAGAAGATCCGGCCCGATAATTTCGGCAGGCATATGGATGCTCATGATTTTTTTCACGATGGGGTTGGTCGTATCGTAACTGCCGAAATGGGTCGCCACGAGACGCTCCGCCTTTGCCGCCTGGGCCAGCTTGCCCAGTTCGATGGGGCTGGTATGTGACCAGGTGCCCACATTGGCTTTGCGCCGGAACGCCAAGGCGCTTTCCGGAAAGGTGCATTCATGGATCATCAGATCAACACCCATGGAAAGTTCGACGAACCGGTCACAAGGCGCGGTATCGCCGCTGAACGAAACCGACTTCCCCTCTTTCTTTGCATCAAGGCGAAGGCCGAAACAGGGCGTGATCTCTTGGGGAATGTGCTCAACGTAACACGCCGTGACGACGACACGCTCGTCTTCAAAAACGACACCCGGCGCGCATTCCCGCACATCCGGTGTCAGCACATGCGCGTTCACCTTTCGATTGGCATATTGCATCCGCGCTTCGATGTCCTTGGCAAAGGCGCCGTCTGCAAATAAATGATCGACAAAATTTTGGGTCCCCTCGGGGCCAACCACCACGGGCGCGACTTCGCGATTACAGATCCAGGTGGTCAGGAGGAAATAAGGAAAGTCCACAATGTGGTCGTAGTGAAGATGGGAGAGGAAAACCGTGTTCACGGTCGTTGGATCGACATTGCCGGCAATCATGCTCCGCGTCGCATTGGCGCCGCAGTCGAACAAATAGTGATGACCTTCCACCGTGATCAAAATTGCCGACCCGCCTCGATCCGGATCCGGTGCTGCCGCACTTGTGCCAAGCATTAATACGCGCATCAAATTTTCTCCTTTTCCGCCGATGTCATTTCGGCGCTTGTTGAAATTCCAGTACGACACCGTCGGGGTCACGTGTGTAAACCGTTTTGCCGCCTTTGCGAGGGCCGGCCGGAACCGCGACCGGCGGATTGATCGCCTCAAATCCACCTGCCTTAATCGCCTCCAGAACACCGTCAAGATCATCCACCTCAAAGGCGATATGCGATGCGCCCGTATCGCAATTCCGTAAATCGGACACCCGTCGGCCTTCCGGTTTCAGATATTGCAGCAACTCAATCCGATGGCCGGGCAGTTCGACGAAGGCAATCACAACTTCCGCGCCAGGCACGCCGGTGATCTGCCCGACGACCTCTCCGGTATGGTGTGCCTTCTCCGTCACCGGGAAACCAAACACATCACGATAGAACGCGAGAGAGCGATCGATGTCGGAAACCGTTAAGCCGGTATGATTGGTCTGCAGAATATTGAAATGCGCCATGTTTAGGTCTCCACTAACGCCGCAACATAATCGCCGATGGCCAACGACGCCGTCAGTCCTGGCGTCTCGATGCCGAACAAATTGACCAAACCTGCCACACCGTGATCCTTGGGGCCGTCGATACGCCAATCCCCCGGAGGGTCATCGGCGCCCCAAATCCGAGGACGAATTCCGGCATAATCAGGCGACAGCCCGTGGGCGTCAAACTCAGGACAGTACTGTCTAATCGCACCCGCAAACTGATCTTCCAGCCCCTCCGCCACACGATAGTCGACGCCATCGACCCAAAACTGATCGGGTCCGAATTTACCGCGCCCACCGGTGTCGATGGTAAAGGCGCCTCCGGCCATCAGAGTTGCGCCGAGCGGGACGATTAAGTGGCTGAATGGCAATTTTCCCGACCACGACATGTATTGGCCTTTGGAGAAATAAAGCGCGGGAACATGCTCCGCCGGAAAACCGGAAAGTTCCGTTAAGACATCTCGCGCGCCCAAGCCCGCCGCATTGATCAAAATACGGCAGGAGAGTTCAGTCGTCTGCCCGTCATCCGACGAGACATTGATGTCGATCGATCCTTCGCCGACTCTGCCGCCGCGAAACTGGCTGTTGAACGCCACGGCAGCGCCCGCCCCCTCGGCGTCACCTTGGTACGAAACCATCAGTGAGTGACTATCGACAACCCCCGTCGAGGGCGAATAGAGAGCCGCAACGCAGTTTATCGTCGGCTCCATGTTTCTGACCGCATCAGGGCTCAGAAGTTCGAGATCGATGACGCCGCAGGCCCGACCCATCTCGATAAAGTTTTTGAGAAGAGCCACCTCCTCCTCGTTCAGGGCCAGCACCAGCTTTCCGGGGATCGGAGCGTCGATTCCCCGTTCACGGCAATAGGAAATCAACGCTTTCGCCCCCGGCGCACAGAGACGACCGCGCAGGCTTTCCGGTGGATACAAAAAACCCGCATGGATCACTTCGTTATTTCGGGAGCTCGTCTCATTACCGA
>JAQCKY010000347.1 GCA_027592155.1 Pseudomonadota bacterium | reverse complement strand
CCCGGCCGCCGGTAAATTTGTCGATTCCCTTGGCAACCCGAGACGGCGCCTCTAGCGTGAGCTCGACCCACCGGTCGAACGCCGCGGTAATTTGCGCCGGCTTTTCATTGAGGATGGAAAGAAATCCGGTGACATCACCCTGGCCGCCGGACGGGGACTCATTGCTGCCGAGAGCCTGTAATTGGCTACGGAGCAATTGCCTCGCCTGGGCATCGGTAAGACCCGACAGCAGTGCATCAATCTGGGCCTAGGTGAGTGGTTCTGCCTGGGTCTCGATAGAATTTGCCGAGGCGGATTTGGCGGGTGACGTTAGGCCGGGGATGCTTTGTGCCGACACCGTGAATGGCATAAAGACCATCGCCAGACCGACTATGCTTAGTACCAAGCGAAATTCGTTTATTTTGTTTAGCATCCTAAGCCCTCGATGAATATTGAACCCCGTGGTGAGGTTGGTCCGTCGCACTGGAGTTGAAATAGTTATATACTAGCGTTCTCCGAAAATGCCCCAAGGTACAGATGTGGTGACAGAAGAACTCGATACCCGTGGTCTAAAATGCCCTATTCCCGTGCTCAAAGCGCGGAAAGCAATGAAGTCGCTTGATCGTGGGCAGCAGCTTCTCGTCTACGCCACGGATCCCGGCGCCGTTCAGGATTTTGCAGAGTTCTGCTTGGTTGCGGGACATCACCTTCTCGAATCATCCGACGAAGCGGGAGTCTTCCGTTTTCTTATTCAAAAGTCTTAAGACTCCCCATGGTCAGTTAAAGGCCGGCGCAATCGAGGGCAAGAAGATGGCAATCCCCGGTATGAGGAACACCAGCGCCAAGACCACCAGGTCGGCGATGACGAAGGGGACAACGCCGGCAAAGATCGCAGTCAAATCGACATCCGGTATCACCGATTTTACGGTAAAGACGTTGATACCGATGGGCGGGGTGATGAGCCCGAGCTCTACCACGATAATGACGATGATGCCGAACCAGATCATATAAAGGTCGGGATTCATGCCAGAGGCCGGGGCCACTGCTTCGAGCGCCGGCAGGAATACCGGAACCACCAACAGCAAAATGCCGATGCTCTCGAAGATCATGCCCATAATGATGCAGATGAAGCAGATCAGGAGCGGCAGGCCGAACGGGCCCAGGTTGAAGCTGGTGGCAAACTCGACCAAGGCACCGGACAGTCCGGCGAAGTTGAGGAATTGACCGAAGATAAGCGCCGCGCCGCCGATGATGAAAATACGGGCGGTGACGATAACCGCATCCGCCGAGACTTCAACGATCTCATAGATGCTCCACATCCGGCCGCGCGATAGGGCGAAAACGAACGCTCCAACACAGCCCACGGCGCCCGCCTCAGTCGGGGTGAAGACACTGAGATAGATTCCACCCAGCACGATCCCGAACAAAACGATGATCGGCCAAGTTTTATAGAGGGTTCTCCGCTTCTCAGCCCAGCCGACCCGTTCGCCCCGAGGCCCGAGCTCTGGCGTGATCGAGACGCGAAGGTAAATGGCGGCAAGAAAGGCACTGGTCAGCAGAATGCCGGGAAGAATCCCCGCAATAAACATGGCGCCGATATTGGTTTCCGTCACGATGCCATAAATGATCATCGGCACACTTGGCGGGATTAATATCCCCAAGGTACCGCCGGCCGCGAGGGTGCCGGCGGCTAGGGAATCCCTATATTTGTATTTCCGCATCGGCGGCATTGCGACCCGAGACATTGTCGCGGCCGTCGCGAGCGAGCTGCCGCTGACAGCGGAAAATCCGGCGCAGGAGAGGACGGTGGCCATGGCGAGGCCGCCTTTATAGCGGCCGACCCATGCGTAACCTGCCTCAAAAAGTTCGTCCGAGATGTTGGCGCGCTGGATAAGCGTGCCCATCAGGATAAAGAGGGGGACAACCGACAGACCGAACAACGTGGAGAAGTCGAATATCTCCTGGCCTGAAAGTATCAGCGCACCGAACAGGTCGCCGCGGACAATCCAAAATCCGACGAACCCAACGGCCAATGTTGCAAAGGCTAACGGGATGCCAATGAAACTCAGGATGAGAATGATTGCGAAGCCGGCGAGAGATATAGCCATTTCTAGTGTCCCCCAGCGCCGTGTCCGGCACCTCCTTGTTTGACCTTGGCATCTTCTCCGCCACTGGTGTCATTCATTGTGTTTTCGAGAGGCTTATTAATTGAACGGATCGCCATCAGGATCGCGAAACCGCTGAGGACCGACAAGACGGTGCCCAGCCACCACCAATCCCAACCCCTGATCTCGGTTTCATTGCCCTGGGTACGCATAAACTGCGTGTAGTTGGTGATGAGAAACGTCACCGCAATGATCCCAATCAGATTTGTCCAAATCCCGAGCCATATATAGAGCTTGGGAATTTTCCGCATGAAGAACGGTTCGAACAGTGTGACGACAACATGGGACCGTTCGCCTGAGACAATCACGAGCCCGGTAAACACGATGGTGCCGAGCAAAAACTCGGTCATCTCGTTGCTTCCCAGAATGGGTTGACCCAGCCAATAGCGGAGATTTACGTCGGTAAATGTCAAAACCATCATGGTTAGCAGGGCAATCGTCGCGAGCCATTTGACGATCTTGTGCAGGAAATAGGTAAAACCAATCATGTCGTTACCCGGTCACGGTTTAATATTTTAGAGGGAAGTATTTGGTCAGGGTAATCACTGGGTGACGCCGCCACCCAGTGATGCCGAAAGCGATAACTTACCGTGTGAATTTGTGAAATTCACAGGCGCGGACTCCTGATTGTCCGCCTTAAGATCCGAGATCGCTGACTATTTTCTTGTAGTCGGCGATAACTTGAGCGCCATCCACGCCGATGGTTGCCGCCCGTTTGATCCAAGCCTTAACTTGCGGTGCGCCGGCTTTCTGCAGTTCTGCTTCAAATGCCGCACTGGCCTTGGTTTCCTTGACGCCGGCCTTGGCCAATTTTTCGGCGCTGGTAATTTCAAATTTGTCGGCGGTTCGGCCGACGCCGCGGGCCATTTTCTCGCCGGAAACGCTCATGATGGCTTTCCGCTGTTCCGCCGTCAGGGCGTCCCATTTTCGCTTGCTCACCATCCAGGCAAAGGACGGCGACATGATCGAGCCTTTGGTGAAGGTTCCCCATTTCGGGAACTGGACACCGGCATAGTTCACGATACCGGCACGGGGCGTGCCGGCGAGGCCTTGTACGACTTTGGTCTGGGTGAATTCAGCCATACGTGCCGCAGGCCCGGAAACATGGTTAACGCCGGCTTCTTTCATCGTACGTGACGAGGTTCCCGCCAGGGCCCACATCTTCATGCCCTTCATGTCAGCCAAGGAGTTGATCGGCTCGGGTTCTGAAGTGAAGAAATGGACGCCGGGAAATTGATATTGGCTGAGAATTTTGATGCCCTTTTTCTCAAACTCTTTTTTGGCGGCAAAGTGCTTTTGCCAGGTCCGCCAAAAGGCGACACCGCCGGCTTCGGCATTACCGGCGTTGAGAAATGGCAGGATGGCAAATTGCGGCCCAACGGCACGTTTTGCGGTAAATCCATGGAAAATCAGGGCGCAGTCAAATGTACCCGCCGTAATCGCATCGATTTGCTTGGGCGGCGGTGCCGCGTTCGCGGGCAGGAACCGTGCATTGACCTCGCCCTTGGTAACTTCGGCGACGTCCTTACCCCAAATTTTGGTGTCAACATTTATGAAATGCTTTGGACCCGAAAAGATATTACAGGTCCATGTCGTCGCCGCATGACTGGGCATGGCGGTCAACGCCATCATTGCGCCCGTGGCGATCCCAGCTGCTGTAAGCTTCAAGTTATTCATCGTGACGTGAACTCCCATGCTAATTATTTGATTACTTAATTATCGCTGTCTTTGTCTTTTTCTAAGTAAACGTTACATAAGCACCTCTATATCCGCAACAATATTATGTTCCGGATGGATTCCGTCACGCGAAATTGAACCGCACCGGGATTGTCGGAGGCCGTTTGGTTTAAGTTATGCGGCCATGGTCGGCTCGTCCAGCAC
>JAQCKY010000346.1 GCA_027592155.1 Pseudomonadota bacterium | reverse complement strand
CTCGGGCAGGGGCTCGTCCAGACCCAGACGTTTGCGCCGTGTTTCGGTAATCGCGGACAGACCGCGGCCATGGATCGCGCCGATCATAGATCTTGGCAGGTTCGCTGCCTGGACCGGCAATCCTGCCTTGGCGGCGATATCGCCGATCCGCTGATAGGTGCGCCATTTTGGCCAGCCGGTTTTATCCCAATCAACACTGGGGCCGAGACCCGTACCATCGGTCGGATTGCCGCGCGACCACGCCTCGAGCCGCGGCTGTTTATTCTCGGTGATCATCTCGAAGGCGATCCCGGGCTTTTGTCCCGCCTTGACCATGGCTTCGATCATGGCCGCTTGCAGGCGATGGTGATCGTCGTTGTTATGGGTCTCGCCGAGAAGAGCAAAGTCGGCTTTTCCCACGGCGGTTTCGACATCGCCTCGGGTGACGAACGATTTTGTTGCCGGTCTCCATATCTTGCCGACCAGCGGGTGATCTGCCTCCAGCGTCATCAGCCATTGTGCCGAGGCGGGCGACGCGATGAAGAGTACCGCTGCCACTGCAGACCATAAAATTATTCTCATCCTAAATCCTGTTCTGAATTTCGGGTGAGTCGGCGGCATATCTCTTGGCCCGGAACATCCAGTTGATCTCTCCATTGACCGGGTGCTTGCGCCAATAGGGGGATATATATTCCCACACCACCTCGCCCTCAGGCGTGACCTCGAAGATGCAGCCCTTGCCGCCTTCGCAGATCAGGGTGTTGCCGGTTGGCAGGCGCTGACAGCCGCTGATGTGCGGGCTGAAAAACAACAGCATGTTTCTAGAGCCGACATATTTCCAAACAACTTCTTTGGTTTCGACATCGATCTCCCAGACGCTGGAGAACACGTTGACGGGGATGTTGTTACCGTTGGCGAAGACGAGGATGTTGCCGTTATCGATCATTTGGCAGTCATGCTGGCCGCCGAGCATGTCGTCCTGAAATTCCCATTTTAACTCTCCGGTTTGGCGGTCGATGATGACCATCAAGTTCAGGTTTCTAAAACTCACTAAGTAGTCGCCGTTGGGTAACGGGTCGATGGTGTTGGCGTGGCCATATTCCTCGCGGGGGGAGGCAGCGTGAATGTGGTATTTGTCGTAATCAAGCTCGCTGTTGAACCATTCCCACACGATATTGCCGTCGGCATCGACTTCGCGGATACACTCGCCGTAAATGCCATCTTCATGCTCGGTGCCGGGCAGACCGCCTTTAATCTTCGCACCCTCTTCCGGGGTTAGCGGGTACCAAGCAATATAGACGCAATTGCCGTTTTCGAGGCGGCGGCAATCGTGGTGCTGGTGATCGTCGATATGTTCCCAGACGACGTTTCCGTCCCAATCATATTCGACCATGCGACCGCCTTTGCCGGCGACAAGCGATGGCCCCTCTCGCAGGCGCTCGTTAACCCACAAATTACCGTTGGGCAGGAGCTGATTGTAGTGGGTGCTGCCCATGCCGGTTTTCCAACGGTGTTTTTCGTTCCCGTCATTATCGATCAGGTATACTTCGTCGCTGAAATTACCGCCGAACAGCGTATAGCCGGGCGTAACCTTATCCTTTTCGTTGACGGTGACGCCGGTCTGGTGAAGCAGCATGTCATTATCTCCTAGCGGTCTTGAACACGATTTTGAATTTGCGGTGAATCGGCAGCGTAGCGTTTGGCGCGGAAGACCCAATTCGTTCTACCGAAGACCGGATGGCGGCCGCCATAGGGTGAAATATACTCCCACACGACTTCCTTGTCCGGTGTGACTTCAAATAGGCAGCCGAAGCCGCCTTCACAGATCAGGGTGTTCCCGTTATCGAGGCGCTGTACGCCGCTGATGTGCGGGCTGAAAAAGGTGATGAAATTATCGGTGGATTGGTATCGCCACACCTCCTCATGGCTCTCCGGGTTGAATTCGAGCGCCGCCGAAAACGTATGGCCCGGGGTGTGATAGCCGTTGGCGTAGACCAGGATGTTTCCGTTCCCCAGCATTTGACAGTCGTGCTGATGGCCGAGCATGAGGTCGTAATGCTCCCACTTAATTTCTCCGGTCTGGCGGTCGACGATGATCAGGAGGTTGAGAACCCGAAAGCTCACCAGATAGTCACCGTTGGGCAGCGGCGATACGGTGTTGGCGTGGGCATATTCATCGCGTTTGCAAAGCGGGCAGATCGGATATTTATCGAAATCGAGAGACTCGGACTTCCATTCGAAAACAACGTTCCCGTCGGCGTCGATTTCCCGGATAACGTCGCCGTAAATTCCACCGGTAATATGATGCTCCGTGCCGGGCAGGCCGCCTTTGACCTTTTTGACCACATCGTCATCCATCTCATACCAGGCGATATACACCGCGCCGCCGTTGGGCAGGCGCCGCCCGTCATGGTGCTGGTCGATATCGACATGTTCCCAAACCAGGTTGCCATCCCAATCATATTCGCGCATGACCCCACCCTTGCCGGGGCCGAGAGCCGGGCCTTCGGTTAAAGTTTCGCAAACCCAGAGATTGCCGTTCGGCAACAGCTCATTGTAATTGGTGCCGCCCGGGTTGATCGACCAGTCCTGAACGACCTCGCCCTCGAGATCGATGAGATAGACCTTCTCCGCATAACTCGGGGCAAACACCGTGAAGCCGGGGGTGGCACGGTCGCGGTTGATATGAGTAAGGCCGGTCTGATGTACGAGCATTGAGGACCTGTCGATTGCTTCGAATTGGGACGGATAGCTTCAGGAACCGCCCGTCGCTTTGCAACCATAACCTGGGCTCTGCGGTTTGAAATCTACGCCTTTACCGGCTGGTGAAATGAGAACGTTGGAGTGTTCGACCGACCCCATCTCCCTGTCTATAGTCGGCACGGAGAAAAGAATGGCCAAAGACAAAATTATCAAAAATATTGAAACCTCTGTCGTCATAGCCGGTGCCGGCCCGGTGGGAATGGTCTTGGCGCTTGAGCTGGCGCGGCGTGGCGTTGACTGCGTCTTGCTCAACGATAAGCCGACGACCGCGACCCACCCAAAAGCCAATGCCATTTCCAGCCGTACCATGGAGCATTTACGACGGCTCGGGATCTCCGAGGCTGTTCGGGCGCGAGGGCTCGACGATGACCACCCGACCGATGTCTCCTATTTCACCCGTTTGACCGGACACGCGATCGGGCGGTACCGGCAACCGTCACGGGCCGAGTCTCTCGCCCTGGCGGCGTCCGGGGAAGGGGCCTGGGCTTCGCCGGAACCGCCGCATCGATGTTCTCAGCTGTACCTGGAAGAAGAAATCAAACGGGCCGTCGATGCTGAGTCGACAATCGATGTCCGCTTCGGTTGGAGGTTGGAGAGCTTCGAAGATCATGGCAGGCACGTCACCGCCGTTGCTCAGGAGAGTGCGGGTAAAAGCGTCATCGAACTCCGTGCCGACTACCTCGTCGGCTGCGACGGTGCCGGTAGTATGGTCCGCCGCAGGTTGGGGGTGGAATTGGAAGGCGAAAGCGGCGTGGTTCGTCCGATGATGGGTGGGCCCATGTACGCGGCCTATTTCGAGACCGAGGAGAAACCGGATTGGCTGCCCAATGAACGTGCTTGGCAATATTGGTGCATCAACAAGGATGTCCGGACTTGCATGGTTCACATCGACAGCGATCGGCAGTTCGTCATCTTGTTTGCCGTTCCCGATGAGGACAAACGCAAGGACGTCGATCCCCGGCCCTATATATACCGGGCCGTCGGTCGCGAGTTTCCCATCAAGGTTCACTCAACGTTGAATTGGACGGCGGGGTTCGCCCTCGTCGCCCAAAGCTTTTTCAAGAACCGGGTATTCCTGGCCGGCGATGCGGCGCATTTGTTTACGCCGACCGGCGGCATGGGGATGAATACCGGCGTCGATGACGCGGTTAATCTCGGCTGGAAGATGGCGGCGGTTCTTCAAGGTCGCGGGGGGCCGGCCTTGCTTGAAAGCTATGAGACCGAACGGCGCGCTATCGGTCACCGCAATGTCCGGATGGCGAGCCGGTTTGCCGATTCCGTCGGCGCTGTCGATATTAC
>JAQCKY010000345.1 GCA_027592155.1 Pseudomonadota bacterium | reverse complement strand
ATAATCAACAAGCCTGCTCGCAATCCGCCATTCGACGCCGGAATTGCGTCGCTCCGCGTCGGGTGAGCCAATATCGCGTAAAGATAATGATGACATGCGTTGTGCTTCGTCTTGATTAGGAATCAACGGTTTGCTATGTCCCAGCAATGTAACGGCATAGACGCCGTTGAGACATTGCTAATTGCGGTCGTGGCGGAACTGGTAGACGCGCAGCGTTGAGGTCGCTGTGGGAGCAATCCCGTGGAAGTTCGAGTCTTCTCGACCGCACCAAATTCCCTTGTCCCTGAAAATGGGGCAGGGGATTTTGCTTTCTGGAAATGAAATTTCGACGAATTTGGGTGTTGAGGATCGGATAATACCGATTAATGGACCCGTTCGCCGTTGCCGGGTTTCTGTGTTCTCAGCTCTTCAATGGTTCTGATGACCCTCAGCCATACTCGCTCGCCGTCGATATCACCGTTTTTTAGGCATTCATCCGCATGCTTCCCTGCTTCCGCCGTTGCATCGTCTCCATATTCCAAAAGGAATAAGGTGGCAGTTCTATAGACCTCGCGGTAGCGCGGCATTTAATCATCCGGTAGAGCACGGGATAATTCCCCGCTGAATCACAGTGTGTTGGAGGTGGCGATTTTTGTCGAGATTTCAAACTGAATCAGACTCAAAAAAACGCTAAGTCCAGGGAATCCCCGTGAATCATATGTTTCTGTTGTTGTGGGATGCGATTTAGCTGTGGATAACCCGGTTGATCATTGAATAGCAGCAAAACTCAAGATGACCGACCCTTCGATCGTGATCTTACGCAACGATCTGGCGACCTCGTGGTCACGCATCCTCGCCGTCCCAATATTCAACCTCGGCGTCTGCGCGGATGAAGCGGGAAAACGTCCGCTCCTCGGCCTTGCCGCCTGGTGCCGATCCGGCGAAGGCGCCCCATTTGCCGGAGTCGGGGTATTCCATAATGTCAGGCTCGCGCATGGAACTAACGGCAATGTATTTTAGATCGCTCGTACCGCTATTGATGATCTGATGGGCGGTCTCGAGCCCGCCGGTGGGGCAGACGGCGACGCATCCAGCATTGAGAGGGTGGCGGTCCTCGCCGAACCTCAAACTTCCTTCGCCTTCCAGAACGACAAAAAGCTCGTCATTCGCGTGGTGGCAGTGGTGTGGCCAAGCTTTTTTGCCGGGAGGGACAACCACTTTGCCGGGAGGGACAACCACCAAGCGAGCGCCCAGATGTTTGGTTTTCATCGCACCGGTGATGGTTCCAAATGCCGCTTCGAAGGCGTCGCCGTGGCTTTGGATTTTAAGGTCAATTTCGTTTAGACGCACGATTGGGGTTCTCGTCATGGTGGAGGCCTCAAAAAAATCGATGGTTATCGGGCACTATAACGCGATCTGTCGTGATGTGCGGCCGAATCTCGCTTACAGTGACCCGTTACCGGATTGATATTTAATCTCGATTTTGAGCGGCAGATTTTTTGGCAGCTCCATAAGTGCATGATGTCTGCATGACGACTGCACCGTAGCTGCCAGCAGGAGATTTATTTTGGCTGATTCATTGCGCGATGAAGCGCTCGATTATCATCGCTACCCTCAACCTGGAAAGGTTGCGGTCGTTGCGACCAAGCCGCTCGCCAATCAGCTCGATATGTCGCTGGCCTATTCTCCCGGTGTGGCCTTCGCTTGCGACGCGATCGTCGAGGACCCCGCCGAGGCGTTTAATCTAACCTCCAGGGGAAACCTTGTCGCCGTCATTACCAACGGCACCGCGGTTCTGGGGCTCGGCTCGATCGGCGCGCTGGCGTCCAAACCGGTTATGGAGGGGAAGGGTGGGCTGTTCAAGAAGTTTGCCGGGATCAGTGTGTTCGATATCGAGATCGACGAGACCGACCCTAAGAAATTCATCGAAATTGTCGCGAGCATGGAGCCGACATTCGGCGGCATCAATCTTGAGGATATCAAGGCGCCGGAATGTTTTGAGATCGAAGAGGCGCTTCGCGAGCGGTTGAGCATTCCGATCATGCATGACGATCAGCATGGTACCGCGATCACGGTGGGGGCGGCGGTGATTAATGGGTTGAAAGTGGTCGGCAAGGATTTGGCGTCGGTCAAATTGGTTGCGTCCGGCGCGGGGTCGGCGGCGATTGCTTGTCTCAACCTTCTGGTCTCCCTTGGGCTGCCGCGCGAAAATATCTGGGTCACCGATATCGTCGGTGTTGTGTACGAAGGGCGCGAGGAACAGATGGATCCCTATAAGGGCGCCTTTTCGCAAAAGACCGACGCCCGGACACTGGACGATATTATCGGCGACGCCGATGTGTTCCTTGGCGTTTCCGCGCCGGGGGTGTTGAAGCCCGAGATGGTCAAACGGATGGCCGATAAACCGTTGATCTTGGCCTTGGCAAACCCGGAGCCGGAGATCAGGCCGGAACTGGCGTTGGAAGTCCGCCCCGATGCGATCCTGGCGACCGGCAGAACCGATTACCCCAATCAGGTCAACAATGTGCTCTGTTTTCCCTATATTTTTCGGGGCGCCTTGGATGTCGGGGCGACCGCGATCAACGAGGAGATGAAAATGGCCTGCGTCTATGCGCTGGCCAAGTTGGCGCAGATCGAAGCCGATGAGATCGTCAATCTCGCCTATGGCGGCCAAGACCTGGTGTTCGGTCCCGACTATTTGATCCCCAAACCCTTCGATCCGCGTCTGTTGGTCGAATTGTCCTCGGCGGTTGCCCAGGCAGCGATGGAGTCAGGGGTGGCGACACGGCCGATTGATGATTTTCAGGCCTATCGTCAACGCCTGCAGCAATTTGCGTTCCGGTCTGGCACGGTGATGAAACCGGTATTCGATCAGGCCCAACATGATCCCAAGCGAGTGGTTTATGCCGAAGGCGAGTCCCGCCGGGTGCTGCGTGCCGTCCAGAATGCGGTCGATGAGGGGATCGCCAAGCCCATTCTTATCGGCCGGCGTAATGTCGTCACTTTGCGGATTGAACAGCTGAATTTACGGCTGCGGATCGATGAGGATTTTGAGCTGTGCGATCCCGATAGGGACGAACGCTACCGCGATTATTGGGAGCTTTATCACAGCCTGATGGAGCGGCGGGGCGTATCGCGGAACGAGGCACGGACGCTGGTTCGTACCAACACGACGGTCATTGCCAGCTTGATGGTTCGGCGCGGTGAGGCCGATGCGATGCTTTGCGGCGCCACCGGGCGTTATCCCGATCACCTGCCGCACGTGCTCAATGTCATCGGTGTTCGCGACGGTGTGGACCGGGCGGCGACGGTCAGTATCTTGATCACGCCCAAAGGAACGTTCTTTCTTTGCGATGCCTTCATTAATCCCGATCCCACGGCGGAGCAGATCGCCAACATGACGATTTTGGCCGCCGATGTCGTGAGGCGATTTGGCATCGTGCCCAAAGCGGCGTTGCTGTCCCACTCGAATTTTGGCAGTTCGGATCATCGAAGTGCGGGTAAGATGCGGGAGGCGTTTGCCTTGGTCCGTAAGCTCGATCCTGAATTAGCTGTTGAGGGAGAGATGCACGGCGATGCAGCTCTGTCTCAGGGTATCCGGGAAACCTTGATCGGAGAGTCCTTGTTCGAGGGTTCCGCAAATTTGTTCATCATGCCGTCACTCGACGCGGCGAATATTGCCTATACGCTGGTCAGCAGATTGGCCGAGGGAGTGTCCGTGGGGCCCATTTTGACGGGGGTGCGATTTCCCGCTCATATACTGCCTGAAACCACCACGGCGCGAGGGATCGTGAATATGACGGCCTTGGCAGTGGTTGAAGCGCAAGCGGTCAACGCTGCTCACTTATGAACGCGATCGAAGCTCAAACCGATCCGGACAGTTCCTCCGAACATGTCGTGGATTTACCAATACAATTAATCGCTGAAGTTTTGGCGGCGGTCGGAGAAGGGCGCGTTGACGATGTGCGTCGCCTGGTTAAGCCCCTTCACCATGCTGATCTTGCCGATCTTATACAAATGGCGCGGAGCGATCACCGCACCGCCTTAATCGATATTTTTCGCGATCAA
>JAQCKY010000344.1 GCA_027592155.1 Pseudomonadota bacterium | reverse complement strand
ACGATCCAACCGACGGCCTCCCGACACTCTCTTGGGAGAGAGAGCACCGGGTCGCACCGGTTTCGGCGACCCATCACCATCCCGTTGCCGGGCGGTCGTGGCCGCACACGCCGGACCCCTCTCTATCTTAACAGTCAGGCCTCCTTACGGCGTCACGCCCCGTCTGGAAAAATCCAGACTAGCCGTTCGCCGACCGGCCGTCTCCGCGAGGATCTACGACCGATGAGTAAGAGACCCTTCCGCCAGGGAGACGAGATAGGTCATGGGCCAATGGAGATCAAAAAGCTCCGCTAAACCAGACCTGATGGTCTCCGATGCGGTTTGGCCCGAACGGGCCGTCCTTGAAATCCCCTCGACCCTTGACGGAAACGAACCCCCGAAAGTCGCCGCCTCTGTCAAGTAACATCTTCGCGTACGACTGGTAGTTTGGGAAAATCAAAAAAACGAATCAACCTGAAATCCGGAAGAAATCGCATATTTCTGTGCATAAAATCGCAGGATTTGCACAACCCGCGCACAATTTATCCACAGAACAATGCACAGCGGAATACAATTTTTAAGGTAGGGCCAAGTGTGTCTCTTGGCTTTGTTTCCGCTGTGGAAGGAGGGATGTCCAGCGCTAAGCCCTTTAAATCAATCGGATTCCTCTCGGATTGCTGGTCTCAGAATTGCCGTTCCGCTCGCGTTGACTTGCCGCAATGGAGGGGTTAAACCAAAATTTCTTGCGTCGACATTCTTGGCTGGCGCGTCTGCTCGGTCAGCAAATTAGGGGGTCTGATCCATGGCTACGGGGGAACGCCCACTTTCGCCCCATCTACAGGTCTATCGTTGGCAGATCACAATGCTGCTGTCGATTACACACCGTATCACCGGTGTCGGCTTGTCGGTTGGTGCTCTCGTCCTCACTTATTGGCTCGCGGCGGCAGCTTATGGCCCTGGTGCCTTTGAGCGCGCGCAGTCGTTCTTAAATTCGTGGTTCGGTATCCTGCTTTTGCTCGGCTGGACGTTCGCGATCTTCTTTCACCTTTGCAACGGTATCCGCCATTTGTTCTGGGATGCAGGCTCGGGCTTTGAGATGAGCCAGGTACGCGCATCCGGTTGGGCGGTCATCATCGCCTCTGTCGGCCTCACGGTACTGGTCTGGGCCATCGGCTTTGGCATGATGGGAGGGGCTTAACATGGGCATGCAATCGGATCTCGCACGGGTACGGCACCTCGGCTCCGCCAAGGAAGGGACCCATCATTGGTGGGCGCAGCGCCTGACGGCGATTGCCTTGGTTCCGCTGAGCCTGTGGTTTATATGGCAGGCCATTTCTCTCGGCGGTCTGGACTGGGTTGCTTACAAAGCCTGGATTTCCCATCCCGCAAACACGCTCTTGATGGTGATGTTCGTGGTTGCGGTCTTTCACCATATGCAGCTCGGTCTGCAAGTCGTCGTCGAAGATTATGTCCATGGTGAAGGTGCCAAGATTACGCTCTTGGTGCTCAATAAATTACTCGCTGTCCTGTTGGGCGGCTCTTGTATCCTTTCCATCCTTAAAGTCGCCTTCGGAGGTTGATGATCTATGGCTGAACAATATGAGATCATCGATCACATTCATGACGTGATTGTCGTGGGTGCCGGCGGTGCGGGTTTGCGGGCGACCCTCGGTATGGGGGCGGCCGGGCTGAAGACGGCTTGTATCACAAAGGTCTTCCCAACCCGCAGTCACACGGTTGCCGCCCAGGGCGGGATCGGCGCGGCGCTCGGGAATATGCAGGAAGACAACTGGCATTGGCATATGTACGACACGGTCAAGGGCTCCGATTGGCTCGGCGACCAGGACGCGATCGAATATATGTGCAAAGAGGCGATCCCGGCGGTCTATGAGCTGGAGTCCTTCGGCGTGCCGTTTTCGCGTACCGAGGATGGCAAGATTTATCAGCGGCCCTTCGGCGGTCATATGCGGGACTACGGCAAGGCCCCGGTCGAGCGCGCCTGCGCCGCTGCCGACCGGACTGGTCACGCCATTTTGCATACGTTGTACCAGCAATGCTTAAAGCATGAGGCTGAGTTCTTCGTTGAGTATTTCGCCCTCGACATGATCATGGACGATGACGGCGCTTGCCGCGGTGTCATCGCCTGGAACCTGGCGGACGGAACGCTCCATCGCTTTATCGCCGATATGACCGTGATGGCCACCGGCGGTTATGGCCGCAGCTATTTCTCCTGCACCTCGGCGCATACCTGCACCGGTGACGGCAATGCCATGGTGGCCCGGGCCGGGTTGCCGCTCCAGGATATGGAGTTCGTTCAGTTCCACCCGACCGGCATCTATGGCTCCGGCTGCTTGATCACGGAAGGAGCCCGGGGTGAAGGCGGTTATCTGACCAACTCCGAAGGCGATGCCTTCATGGAACGTTATGCGCCGACCGCCAAGGATCTTGCCTCCCGCGATGTGGTGAGCCGGTCGATGACCGTGGAAATTCGCGAAGGCCGCGGGGTCGGCGCGCAGAATGATTACATTCATTTGCATCTGGAACATCTCGGCGCCGATGTCCTTCATCAGCGTTTGCCCGGCATCACCGAGACGGCGCGTATCTTCTCAGGTGTCGATGCGACCAAGGAGCCGATCCCAGTATTGCCGACCGTCCATTACAATATGGGCGGTATTCCGACCAACTATCATGGCGAAGTGATCCGGCCGACTGTTGAGAATCCTGATGCAATCGTCCCGGGTCTAATGGCCATCGGTGAGTGTGCTTCGGTTTCCGTGCATGGGGCGAACCGTCTCGGCACGAATTCCTTGCTGGATATCGTGGTGTTTGGCCGTGCCGCGGCCCTGCGGGCGGCGGAAGTCGTCGATTCAGGTGCCGGTGCCCGCCCGATCAAAGGCGGCGATCGTGGCCAGATGGGGATCGATCGTCTCGAACGCCTTCGCACCGCGGACGGAAGCCTTGGGACCAGTGAAATTCGCCTCAACATGCAGCGTGTTATGCAGAACAACGCCGCGGTGTTCCGGACCTCGGAAGTTCTTGCCGAGGGCTGTGAGCAGGTCAAGGAAATCGCCGGTACCCTGAAAGACATCAAGGTTACCGATCATTCGCTGATCTGGAATTCCGATCTGGCGGAAGCGTTGGAACTGGAAAACCTCATGGCGTGCTCGTTGACCACCATCATCTCCGGTGAAGCCCGGCATGAATCCCGGGGCGCTCATGCCCACGAGGATTATCCTGATCGGGACGACGAGAATTGGATGAAACACAGCTTGGCCCATATGGACAAGGATATGAACATCACCTTGTCCTACAGGCCGGTTCATACCTACACGTTGAGCGACGAGATTGACTATATCGAGCCTGCGGCGCGGGTTTATTAGAACCAGTCGCTGGAACCGCATCGTTACATAACGGAAATGATCCATGGTTGAATTCACACTTCCCGCTAATTCAAAAGTCCGAAAAGGCGTGATCCATAAGGCCCCTGACGGTGCCATGCGGATCAAGAAGTTTCACATCTACCGCTTCGATCCCGATAGCGGCGAGAATCCAAGGGTCGATACCTATGAGATCGATCTCGACGATTGCGCGCCGATGGTGCTGGATGCGCTGATCAAGATTAAAGACGAGGTTGATTCCGGGCTCACCTTCCGGCGGTCTTGCCGCGAAGGTGTCTGCGGTTCTTGTGCCATGAATGTTGACGGCACCAACACTCTGGCCTGCATCAAAGGCATCGACGAAGTGAAGGGCGATGTGAAGATTTATCCCTTGCCCCATATGCCGGTGATCAAGGATTTGGTGCCTGACCTGTCGGTGCCCTATGCCCAATATGCCTCGATCAAACCTTACCTTCAGGCGGACTCACCCCATAACGGGGACCGCGAGCGGTTGCAGAGCCCCGAAGAGCGGGAGCTGCTCGATGGCCTTTGGGAGTGCGTGCTGTGCTTCTGCTGTCAGACCAGTTGCCCGAGTTATTGGTGGAACGGCGATCGCTATCTCGGCCCGGCGGTCTTGCTGCAATCCTACCGCTGGCTGGTGGATTCTCGCGACGAGGCGACCGGCGACCGGCTC
>JAQCKY010000343.1 GCA_027592155.1 Pseudomonadota bacterium | reverse complement strand
GTTCCCGGCCATCAATCGGGCCGAAAGCTAGAAGACGCTTAGCCCCAACAGATACATAATCTTTAAGCGGCCAATCGGACCCGGGGTGGGATATCTCAAGGACCGGTTGGCCGTTTTTTGTGGGGCGCCCTGAAACCTAAAATATATATATATCAATTAGTTATGCATTTTTACAATTTAAATGTTGCTATTTTGTTCTCAATATATTAGCCTGCTCAAACAATAAGAGAAAGGCGTACCGATGAACCATATCGAACTGATCAAAGACCTCTTCGCGCTTTCCGGATTTTTCGTCATCGGCTATATGGCGTTACTCATCACATAGAGCGTTAGCGCTCGAGGGCGGATAACCACATCCCTGACGATGGGCGAATGATGTCACCACATTTTGCCCTTCCGGACCGGCGGGCAGCAATGTCCGCCGGTTTGCATTTACGGCGGGGTTATTAAAACAGCCCTTGCTGATCGGGTACGGCTCTATATCGTGAGAGTTGAGTCACGTTTCGATCAACAACTATACTGTTTGGAATGACTGTCGCACCTGTGTCGACTTCAGCCGACGTTCCTGCAATGAGCGACCGGCAATTCGTCCTACTCGTGATCATCCTCGGCCTATTGTTCATGCTGGGGCCAATCTCCTTAGACGCCTTTGTTCCCGCTGCGCGGGACATTGCCGATGCGTTCGACAGCGAAATCCATACCATCGAAATCTCCATCGCGGTGTATACTTTGGGAACCGCAATTGGACAGCTGATATACGGTCCCCTGTCAGACCGCTTCGGCCGGCGGCCGGTGATCCTGGTTAGCCTCGGACTGTATTTCGTTACCGTGCTGGGGGGTGTCTTCGCACCCAACATGGCGGTCTTGATCGGGCTCCGGTTCATCCAGGGTGTCACCACCCATGCCGGGCGGATCATCGCCCCAGCCATTGCCCGTGATTTATTTGAGCGGGAACAAGCCGGCCGTCTTCTCTCTTATGTCATGTTCGTCGGCGGGCTCGGTCCGATTTTCGCGCCTGTATTCGGCGGATTTCTAACCGAGACCTTTGGCTGGCAGGCCGGGTTTATTCTTATGGCGGCGGTCTGCGCCGTTGCGTCTCTGGCAATCTTCTTCCTGCTGCAAGAAACATTGAAGCCTGAAGACCGCCAAACCTTGAACATAAACCGACTCGGCAATAGCGCATCGCTCATTCTGCGCAATCGCACGTATCTCGGTTACATGATCTGCTCAGTATTCTGTATCGGCGGCCTGTACGCGTTTCTAACGGCCGTTCCTGGAATCCTTCAAGTCAGCATGGGCGTTACACCGACATGGTTCGGCCTATTGATCGGCATGATCATGCTCGCCAACATCGCTGGGCCGGTTATCGGTGCCCGGCTCATCTCAAGGTTCGGAATCGACACCACAATAATTGTGGGCGGGCTGACAATGCTGGTCGGGGGGGGCACCATGATCATTGCCTCTTCAATCAATCAACCACTTGCGGTGACCATCCCCACCGCGATTTACATTACTGGTTTCGCCCTCGTATTTGCTCCTTCGACGGCGGCGGCGCTCAACCCGTTTCCGCAAATGGCAGGCACCGCGTCGTCGCTGATGGGATTCACTCAACAATTCTTTGGTGCCACTATGGCCGCCCTGATTAGTTTCACGACGGATGGGACCCAGTTACCCCTGGCCTTAGTATTGGTTGGTACCGCGGTGGGAATTTGCGTGATATACGGCGCCGTTATCCGCCCCACCCAAAAGACGAGCCGCTAAAAGGCGGTTGTGTTCAACAACGCCCGCTTTAAACAAGTCCGCGGCAACCCCAGTTAATAAGGGGTTGAAACAGGACTTATTTCCCAAGAGCGACATGGCAAAAACGTCAAACCAAAGCGTAACCAGCGATAGGAACAAGGAACTTTCCGAAGAGGACGTCGAGCGCGTCTTCGAACGGGGCGGTAGCCTATTCCGTCAGAAGCGCGTGCCCTCAAGCCCGGAAGCCGGTTCGAAGAATTCTACGACGAAGTCACCAAAAATAACCTCGCTAGAATCGACAATGAAAAAGAACGCGAAGCCTATCTTCAAACCATGAGCGAGCGACGAGATGTCGGACAGGACTTTGATTATCAGGCAGCGGACGGCCGCTGGATACGCCGGAGGCGACAACGCCTATCGGACGGTGCCATCGTCGCTTTTCATACGGACATTACGGAACAACGTCGGGCCGAAAACTTGAAAGACGAATTCGTCTCGCTGGTTAGTCACGAACTCAGGACGCCGCTGACCTCTGTGATGGGCGCGGTCGGGCTGGCCATGGAAGGAATTACCGGCGAAATTCCGAGAGAGGCCCACGATATTCTAGAAATCGCCTATCGAAATTGTCTGACCCTCACCGGGCACGTTAACAACATCCTGGATCTGAGTAAAATCGAAGCCGGTGAAATGGTCTTTGATATGGCTGCCCTGGAAGTCATGCCGCTCGTCACCGAAACAATTGAGCTTAACTCGATCTTCGCCGAGCAATTGGGATGTCATTACAAGATTAACAGCCAGTCGGCGGGATCTAAAATATTCGCCGATCCTATTCGGATCGGGCAGACGCTGACTAACTTATTGTCCAATGCAGCAAAATACGCGCCTAATTCGGGAGCCGTTGATTTAGACGTCGCACGAAAAGACGGAAAAATAAGAATATCGGTCACCGATCGTGGCAACGGTATTCCCCACCATCTACGCGAAAAAATATTCAACCGCTTTACCCAGGCCGAGGAGACCAACAACCGCAACACCGGTGGTACGGGTCTCGGGCTCAGCATCGCCAAGGAAATCGTCGAGTACCATGGCGGAAAGATCGATTTCGAAACCGAGATCGGCAAAGGTACGACGTTCTATTTCGAACTGCCCGAATATGACGGCGCCGCCCAGAACTAAGTTCAGGCGGTCGCGCGTTCCCTAAGGGTCTTCCGCTCCTCCGGTGTCATGAACGGCATATGATGGTCGTCCTTCGAGACCGGCGCCGTTTCGTCGCAGATACACTGCCATGAGGCTCCTCGGTCTTCACTGGTATAAATCTCGCCGGTGGCCGTTCCAACCACCAGCATCATGCCGCCGTCCCAATGGTCCATCGCCATCGCTTCAAACGCTCCGATAATCGGTTTGGGCAATCCATTATCGAGTTCTTCCCATGAGGCGCCCCGGTCGGTCGTGCGCAGTACCGAGGATTCAGCGAGCCCCGCCTGCATCCAAAAACCCGGGTTTCGATAAGATCCGCCGGTGTAGAGAATTCCGGTGTCCTGAGGGTCGAAATAGAGAAAGTCCGGATAACCCATCCGGTCGCCCCGGAACGTCAGATGAGCCCAAGAGACACCACCATCGTCGCTGCGGTACATCCCCTCCCCGGTCGCTAGATAGAATTTGTCGGCGTCGCCGGGATCGATCAGTAAACGATGAACATCTTTATACGCGACCTCATCGGGATTTGAATAAGCCGACAGTTCAATCCAGCTTTTACCATCGTCCTTGGACTTCAAAAGCGCCCCTGCTCGACGCTGACATAAAGCGTTTCAGGGTCATCCGGTTGGAAGACGATATTCTTTACATGAGGAATATGGGGCGGCGGCGGGAAGGTCCATTTATCGGTATCGGGCACGTCCAGAAAACCCTTCACCTCTGTCCAGTTTTCACCGAAATCGTCGCTCCGGTAAAACGCCGCCGGCGAGGTGCCCAGGAACAGCGTAACCGTGTCACCTATCCGGCGCGATGCCAGTGCATAAATATGCGGTCTGTCGAGCCCATTAGTTATATGGCGCCACTCGGCCCCAGCACCATCATCGCTGACCCAGAGGCCGCCATCGGCGTGGGCACCTGCGAATAATTTGCCAGAGACCGTTTCGAAAAGCAGAGAGCCGACATGACGATGAGTCAGAGAACGGTTCGTCTCTTCCCAAGCCGTCCCTTGCGCGGACCGGGAAAACGTCACGACCCCCTCGATGGTGGCGCCCAGCATTTTGGTCGCGGGCCCCGCTCCCGTCGTCGTGTCTATCCCGTTCGGTGACAGATACGTTGTAATTCCC
>JAQCKY010000342.1 GCA_027592155.1 Pseudomonadota bacterium | reverse complement strand
ATCGCGTTCCTCGCCGGCATCTACCGGGTCTTCACCCACCTCCCGAAAATTCGCGACTCCCATGCCCGGCATCGTATCGAACTGGATAGCGGCCTTGATGATCGGCCCCTGGCCGCCTTGGATGATGAACTCGCCGCCGGTAATGACGACCCCATGGCGAGCCTTCTTTGGAAGGCCCACCGGGACCGGATGGCTGCCGCCACGCAGCAGCTTCGCCTCAAAATGCCCGCTGCCGGTCTCGCCCGATTTGACCGCTGGGGCCTGCGCGCGGCTTTGGTGCTGGCGCTGATCGTCGGTGCCGTTGCCGCTGGAAGGGACAGCGGCAACCGTATTTTGAATTCGCTGGTACCGGAAATCAACAGCGGTAGCCTGGCAAAAGTCGCCAACCTGAATATCTGGATCACGCCGCCGGCTTATACGGAGTTGCCGCCGATCCTTCTCGATAACGGCGTACCCGCATCCAAGGACGCGCCAGGCTCATCACCAGAAAACCCCATACGGATACCTGCGGGCAGTGCGTTGCTGGCTCAGGTTGCCGGCGGTGGAACTCAGCCGGTTCTCAAAATCGATGAAACCGAAACCGAATTCGGACGCGTCGAAGCCGACGCCTACCATGTCGAAACCGAATTAACCGCGGCGAGCCGCATCACCGTGCGCCAGCGCGGCCGCGACATCGGCAGCTGGACCGTCGTCGTTGTCCCGGATGAAAAACCGCTGATCGAATTTACCGACGCGCCGGAGAGCACCGCACGGCTTCGCCTGCGCCTTCCCTTTAAGGCCAGCGACGATTACGGCCTGAAGACGCTGACGGCATCGATCCGGCGCATCGACGGTGTCGCGATCCCGGGCGGCAGTGACGAGATGATCCTGCCGCTGCCACTGCCCGGACAAGGCAAAAACGGCGTCACCATTAAATCTTCTCATGATCTGACCGGGCATGTCTGGGCCGGTTTGCCCGTACTGATCCACCTGATCGCGACCGACGAGCTCGGCCAGATCGGTCTCAGTACCGTTGAACCCGCGGTCCTGCCGGAACGCCGCTTTAGTCAACCGGTTGCCCGGGAACTGGTCGACATCAGAAAGAAGCTGCAATCCGGTCTCATGCACCGGCGGCTGGCGCAGCTCAAGATCGACAACGTCATGCAGGCGCCGGAACGTTTCAACAATGACAATGCAGCTTACTTATCGATGCGCATCGCGCGGGACCGCCTCATTCAAAAGCCCGTCGTCGTTATGGGCGTCACCGATTTTGGCTTGCGTAGTGAACTGACTGTGGCACCCGACTCATCCAAGGAATTGAAACCATTTGATCCGAAGATCGTCGCCGACGTCCAAAAGATGCTGTGGGATATCGCCTTGCGCATCGAGGACGGCATTACCTCGATCGCCAGCCGCGATCTCGCGGAGGCCCAGAAAGCGCTCCAAGAGGCGCTGAAGAACGGCGCATCCCCAGAGGAGCTCGAACGTCTGATGGCAGAGGTCCAGCGCGCCATGGACCGTTTCCTGAAGTCGCTCGCGGAACAACTCCAACAACGGGGCGAACTCACCCCTCTTGACGAAAACCAACGGATACTGGGAAGCGACGAACTGCAGAAGCTGCTGGATCAAGCACGGGAATTGATGCGCCAGGGCTCGAAAGAAGCGGCTCAACAGTTGATGGCGGAACTCCAGCGCATGCTCGAAAACCTGCAGCGGGGCTTAGCTCGGCGCGGCGGCCAGCAGCAACAGATGAGCGAGCAACAGCGCCAGCAGCAACGCGAAGCCCAACAGGCGATGCGGGAATTGCGGGACATCATCCGGCGCCAGCAGGAACTTCTGGACAAGACCTTTAAGCGTTCCGAAGACCGGGGCGATGCGCCCATGAACGACGAGAAGAAAGAGCAAAACGACATCCGCCGCCAACTCGGCAAAATGATGCAACAGCTGGGCGACCGCCTTGGTAAGGTTCCAGAAGGACTGGGACGCGCCGAACGCGAAATGCGGGAATCGGAACGCGCGCTCGGCCAAGGACAGCCGCAAGCCGCTGTTGGGCCGCAGACCAAAGCCCTCGAGGAACTACGGCGCGGCGCCCAATCCGCGGCCCGGGGACTCGCACGACAGCTTGGCCGGGGCCAAGGCCGTGGACAACAGTTCGGCCAGGGCCGCCAGTTCGGGCCGGGGGGACAGTTTGGACGTTTCTCAGGCCCGCAACTACGAGGACTCCGTCAGGGCAATCGCGATCCCTTCGGACGCCCCACGACCGAAGAAGGCAATCAGGGAACCGCAACGGGGACCGTAAAAATCCCCGGCGAATCCGAACTCAAACGGGCCCGGGAAATCCTCGATGAGCTGCGTCGCCGGGCCGGCGATCTGTGGCGGCCGGAAATCGAGTTGGAATATATCGAGCGTCTGCTCAAGCGCTTCTAGGACTCTTGTTTGAGGATGCGGGCCTAGTTGTCCGCTTTCACGACCCGAAGATCTATACGCGCCTCGCGGATGATGTTGTTTTGGTGGGTCACCATTTCCGCCAAGCTTTCGGACGTAATCTCACCGGCGCGGAGTTTGGATAACCACGGCTCGTCGGGCATCAACTCAACCCCCTCGATTTCGAAATCCACCTCCAGGTAGAGGGCGAGCGGTGTATTGGCATATCCTTGCTCAGCCCATTCCCGGTTCTGCCGTTTCGAGAACAACGAAAATTGCGCCGGTAGGATAGGCCTGACATGAGTGGGGTCCTGCAAATAGTCGTCATGACGGGGATGGGGCACCGCAATCCGCACCAAGGCCCCATGACGGCAGATTCTATAAAGTTCTTTGATGATCGTAAGATAAGTGTCTCTGTCTTCGCCGAGATGCTCAAGCGTATGGCTTAACACCACCTCTTCGGCCACATCATCGTCAAAGGGCCAGGGAAATTGCTCCAGGTCCACCACCTGATCGGGCACACAGGCAGCTTCCTTATCGACATTTATGAAACCGTCAATTTTGTTCAGGCCGCAGCCAAGATTGAGGCGCATTACGACACAGTGCCGATCTGCGCTATTTCTTCTCGGGCGCGGGCTTACCGGCCACGGGTTCTTCCGGCGTGTGAACGCTATCGGATTCCGACCAGCCAACCTCAAGCCGCCGCGCTGTCGGAATCATATTCCGAACCTCGCCCTTGAAATCAATTTTCTCTCCGGGCGGGATTTCCCTTTTTGACGGCATGACATCAAGAAATTGGACGCGCCGGTCGTTGATATCGTGAAGCGAGATACGAATGATCGGAACGGGACGGGGTTTGTCCGACACATTCTCAATCCGGCCCGTAACCACAAGAACGTCTTCTTGTTGGATAAGTTCGCGTTCTTGCTTGAGCACCTCGATGTTCAAACCCGCACCCAGATCCTCGTAGTCCATGCCGATCGCCGAATAGAGAGATCCCAGTCCCGGGATCGCCGACATCATGCGCGGCGCGGCAAAAATAAGAATCAGGAGCAGGAGGAAAAAACCGCCGGTTCCAACCAAAATCCAGAATAATTTCCCGCGCCCGCCTTTATCGTCCGGCGCGTCATCATCGAACTCTTCGTCCGACGAGAAGCTGCTGGGGATGGGGTCGGGATCGGGAATATCCTCCGGATCGATATCCTCGTTATGATCCTCTTCCTCTTCGGGACCGAAATCCGACAGAGGTTCCGGATCTTCGAGAGCCTCCAAGGCCTCCTCATCGATCTCGGTAATATCTTCATCAAGGTCGGGCGCAAGGGACCCGGTCTCCGGTTCGATCTCCGGACCGAGCATCGCGTCAAGCTCCTCATCCGTCGGTAAATCTTCCGGATCGAATTCTTCTGGCTCCGGCACGGGCAGCGGCGGTGGAGCAGCCGGCTCGGGCTCGGGCTCGGCGACGGCCGGTTCCGGTTCGGAAACGGGTGGCTGAGGTGGCGCGGGTGGTGCCGCGGGGTGTTCTTGTCCGGGCATCGGTCCGTAACCAGGCGGAGGCGCACCGTAAGGCGGCGGATGATATGGCTGTTGATACTGCGGTGGTACCGGTGGCCCATAATAGGGTGGGTAACCCGGCGGCGGCGGCGCATAAGCAGGCGGGTGCGGCGGCG
>JAQCKY010000341.1 GCA_027592155.1 Pseudomonadota bacterium | reverse complement strand
CGCTTCGCCGGGGCGGCGGTCAGGTTGGTCCGGTCATAGGGCGAGTCGTACCCGCCTGACCAATTATGCATCAGCCAAATCTCGCCGAAGGCCCCGGTGTGTTCGACCCAGTTTTTCCGGTATGCCGCGACTTCCGCATCTCGTTGACCAACGTCGGTCACAAGGTGGTAGAGATGAACCTCCGAGGCGCCGCCCGCCTCAGCCGCTAGTTCCTGGAAGCGGCGTACGTTTTCGCGAACCTGATCATAGGCGTCCAGGCTCATCCAACGATGGTAGGAGCCCCTATCAAATCCGATTGCTGAAATCCTTAGCACATCGATACCGGCATCGATCAGATTGCGGGAGAGCTTTTCGTCCAGGCGAAGGCCGTTGGTAAAAGAGATGCATTTTAGGCCGCGTGATTTGATGGCCCGAACCATATCCGGCATGTCGGCATTCAGGGTCGGCTCGCCGGAGCCATGAAGCGAGACAGCCTCCAGCCCATATTGCATGGCGTCGTCGACAATCTTTTCCAAAACCGGTGACGGTAGTTTTTTTAAAAATTCTTTTTCGCGCCCCTCGGCCTGCGGGCACATCTCGCATTTGTAATTGCAGCCGCCATTGAGCTCGAGGTCGAGCTGCTTGATGCGTATGGGGTTGGGGACCGGCATCAGGACGCTTCCGATTTCGCCTTTACGATAAGATCGCAGATTTCGCGAACGGCGCCATCGCCGCCTTTTTTCTCAGTGATGTAAACCGCTACCTCTTTTGCCTCATCGATCCCATCGGCTACCGTCATCGGGCATCCGACGGCGCGCAGCACCGGCAGATCATTCGAGTCATCGCCGACATGGGCGACTTGGGCCATGCCGATGCCAAGCTCCTCGCAAAGGGACGTCAACTTGCCGACTTTGTCCTCAGTCTTGAGGAATACATGGTCGACACCAAGCACCCGGCCGCGCTGCTCGATTGCCGGGGTGGCGCTGGCGGTGATTATGATAACGACGACCCCGGCTTGCTGGGCCAATTTCATGCCGAGACCGTCTTTGACGTTGAACTTCCGCATCGTGTCGCCGGTTTCCGTATAATAAAGGCCGCCATCAGTCAGGACGCCGTCTGTGTCCAGCGAGAGAAGTTTGATCGACGCCAATCGGTCGAGAATTTCTTGATCGGCCATGATATTCAGTTTCCCTCTTCGAGAATTTTTTCAACGCGGGCGGCGTCCTCCGGCGTGTCGACGCCGATCGAGCCTTCCGGCACCGCCACGGCGGCGATGCGTTCGCCCCGTTCCAAAAACCGCAAAAGCTCGATGCTCTCGGCCCGCTCCACCGGCCCCCGCTCCCACGATGTAAAGCGGGACAATGCCGCTGGGGTGAAAGCATACAGACCGAGATGAACGGTCCGGGGCATCGCCTCACCAAAATTTTGGGGCGTCGGTAATCGTGAAAATGAGAGAACGCAGCCATCCAAGGTCGGCACCAAATGGACGACAGACTGGGCCAGGCATTGTTCGTCGGTCGCGGTCGGGATATAGGCCGTCGACACTTCGATCCCCCTCGGCAGCGCGTCCTGCAGGCTACGAACGGTAGCGTCGATTGTTGCCGGGTCGATCAAGGGTTCGTCGCCTTGAACATTGACGTAGATGTCCGCAGCCCGGGTTTCGCTGACCTCGGCGACACGATCGGTTCCCGTGGCATGATCCGGAGATGTCATGACGTAAGCCATGTTGTGATCCAGGCAATATTGGGCGATACGGTCGTCATCCGTCGCGATGACGGCCTCATCGACGGTCGAGGCCTGACAGGTTTTATCCCAGACATGAGCAATCATGGCGCGCCCGGCGATTTTAACCAGAGGCTTGCCTGGAAAGCGCGTCGAGGCCCAACGGGCGGGAATGACGGCGAGAGTGCTCATCCGTTTCATACACCATACAGGTTCCCTCTCTGCCCTTGGGGGCGGAGAGGGAATAGTCGCAACATCAATACCGTTCTTTCGATCATTACTCCGGTGCCTCAACCAGCCATCAGCGCACGCAGCGCGGGGTGGAGATGGACGAGACCTATGAGATGTTCGTTTTCGTCGACAACGGGGAGATCCCAAATCTCGCGAACCTCCAGCAGCCGTGTCGCTTCGGCGATTGAGACATCATTTCGGACCGTGGAGAACTCGGTGCGCGCATGGCGGATGATGTCGTCGGCGAATAAGGCCGAGAGCGGCTTTTGGCTGCGCAGCAAGAGACGGCGAAGGTCGCCATCGGTAAAGATCCCGATCAGCTTATCGTCCTCATCGACGATGCAGGCCATGCCGAGCCGGTGCTCGCCCATCAGCTCCAAAGCTTCTTTTAAAATGGTGCGAGGCCCCATCACCGGGATACGGTCCCGGGGCATCAGAATATGCTCAATTGTTTGGTTGGTCGTATCAGTCATCTGGGTGGACACAGTCCTCTCCCCATTGTTCGAGCAGTTCAAGGCGCATCGCATGAGCCGCCTTTGCCTGCGCCAAAACATTCTCCAAATATTTAATGTCGAGCACGGTGTTGGCATCGGACAAGGCGTTGTCAGGGTCGTCGTGGACTTCCATGAACAGCGCATTGATGCCGCAGGCCGCGGCCGCGCGGACCAGATAGGGAATAAACTCCCGCTGGCCGCCCGATATGTTACCCATGGAGGTCGGGAGCTGGACGGAGTGAGTGGCGTCGAAACAGACCGGATAGCCGGTTTCCGCCATGATCGGAAAATTCCGGTAATCATTCACCAGCATATTGTAGCCGAAAAAGGTGCCGCGGTCGGTCAGCAGAATCTGCTCGTTGCCGGTTGCTTCGATCTTGCGCGCTGAATTTTTCATATTCCACGGGCTCATGAACTGGCCCTTTTTGAGGTGCACGGCCTTTCCGGTTTCACCGGCGGCGCGAAGAATGTGGGTTTGACGGCAGAGATAGGCCGGCACCTGAATCATGTCGACGACCTCGCCGGTCGGCTGCGCCCAGGCCGCGTCGGAAAAATCCGACATGATCGGCAGTTTGGTCGCGCTGCGGATATCGCTCAAAATCTGCAGACCGTCCTCTAAGCCGAGGCCGTGGAACGAGCCCGACGACGAGCGGCAGTCCTTGTCATAACAAGATTTATAGATCCAGGGGATGTCGAGGCGGTCGCAAATTTCGCCGATGCGTTCGGCCATCATCATCGCGTGGTCGCGCGTTTCAATAGCGCAAGGGCCGCCAAGAAAGGCCAGCGGTTCGAGACCACCGATCTTGACTTCGCGGACGTCACCCCCACCAACCGTGATGACTTTTGGAATCATTCTGTCACGTTTATGCGCCCCGCCACCTGGAACAGGCAACAGCCGGGATTTATGCTCAAGAGACTAGCGAAAATTCCTTAAGAATTGGTCGATAGCGCTCGAGCAAATAGGCAGAGTTCCGCCACTTCTCGCACCGATACAGGCGCTGTGATCAGGAAGATATCGTTGCGGGCAATTTTATGAGCGGCGTCACGAATTCCAATGTCGCCCGGACTCGCCGCGAATCGAACGGCGCAAAACCGCTATGGATTGGCGCGGCTTTGCCGTTCTTGGGCACGGCGTATGGACTTTATCAGTGTATCAATTGTTATGGATCCGAATGTCGCGCGAGCGATATCGTCGATTTCATCCAATACGGAACCCAGTGCTTGCCCGATATCCGTGCCAAACGCCTCATCGCGGGAAGATACCGAATCGTCACCGATAGACTCGAATAGATTGATGACATCCAAAACCGTCGTCCGCTTGGCGTTGCCACAAAAACGGTAACCGCCGCCGGCGCCACGGACCGAATCCACCAGCCCAGCACGGGCGAGATCTGGTAACACCTTGGCAAGATGATTTGAGGAAATACCGAAGTGATCGGCCAACTCCGTCACCGACATTTGGCGGCTGGTATCACGCGCCAGTTCGAGAACCGCATAGAGCGCAAACCGGGATGCTTTCTGGAGTTTCATCTCTCCCCCGATGTAAAAGCTAAACTCCCTCTCCACCCCAAGGGGGGGAGAGGGTTAGGGAGAGGTGGGGGGAACGTGGAGGTCATTTGAGGCGCCGGAGCGGGCAACGGATCGTCC
>JAQCKY010000340.1 GCA_027592155.1 Pseudomonadota bacterium | reverse complement strand
GGGGTTATGCATCGGGATAACGGCGACGGGGGTCAATCGATCCGACACATCTTTGAACATATCGGCATAGAGTTTGTTTGCGGCACGGTAGAGAACGGGGCGAATCTCATCGTCGTTTTCCCGCAGAATCCTCAAGGCCGTCGTCCCATAGACGATGGAGAAATCGATCCCGGCTTCATCCAGGCGGGCCCGGAATAATTTTGGCAGCATGGCCGTCGCCCGGTCGATCGATGCTGGACCGGAATTTCCAACCCAGACGGCACGGCGCCCTGTTTCGGCATCATTATTTTTGAACATATGCTCGACCCGCGCCGCGATCTTGGCGCCGCCGACTTGCTTGACGAAATCCAGCAGCGCGAAACTGGTTTCGATCATATGGCCGTCGGCGTCGACGACGGGATGATCGAGCTTGGCGCGAATATCGGCGCCGGTGATATTGCTGCTGCCGTGCGCGGTCATGGCATCCTCCCTGATGCTTTGGTTTAAAGTATGTTACCCGAGAGAAGCATGATCAGGTCAAATATTCCTGGGCGACAAATTTTGGACTCCGGCCAAACAAGACCCGATACTTATTTAACGGGAGCCGAGGATGGCGCATAAGATTGAGAAAATTTGGGAAACCCCACTATTTGATATTCATCGCGCGCTCGGTGATGGGGGTGTTTCGGCGCGGGCATTGGGTGAACTCGCGATCCGGCGTCACGGGGAAAGTGAGGCGCGCCTTAACGCCTATAAACTTTTCGACATCGACGGCATTAGACGACAGGCAGGTGAGGCCGACCGGGTTTTAGCCCAAGGCGCCGGCGTGGAGGCGCTCACCGGACTGCCGATCTCGGTTAAGGATCTTTATGGTGTAGCAGGTCTTCCGGTATTCGCCGGATCCAAACGAGAGCTGCCGCCAAGCTGGCAGGCCGAGGGGCCTATTGTTTCCGAAATCCGTCGCCAGAACAGTGTTATCACAGGCAAGAGCCATACGGTGGAGTTTGCCATCGGTGCGCTTGGATCTAACGATAATTGGGGCACACCGCGAAACCCTTGGGACGCAAAACATCATCGGGTACCAGGCGGTTCATCGAGTGGAGCAGGCGTTAGTCTGGCGCAGGGCAGCGCCCTCGTTGCTTTCGGTTCCGACACCGCGGGGTCGATCCGGGCACCCGCATCGATGACCGGCGCCGTCGGTTATAAACCCACCTTCGGGCGCTGGTCGACCGACGGTATTGTTCCGCTGTCGTCGCGCCTCGACAGTCCAGGGCCGCTGACACGCTCGGCCGCCGATTTAAGATTCGTATTCGATGCCCTGGACCCGGAGGGAACGGCGGCACCTGAACGTGACCTCCATGGCCTCCGCATCGGCCTCTGCGATCGATATTTCTGGGACAATTGTTCACCGGGGATCGAGTCCGGTGTGCACGGCGCGCTCCAGGAGCTGGAGGCGTCCGGCGCGGTGTTGTCGGAGGTCGAGATCACCTTGGCGTCCGAGGCCATGGAAATTCAGAAAATGGGGAGTTTAGTCGGCAAAGAATTCGCGGACTTTATCATAACGGAACTGCCGGAATGGGAGCCCTTGCTGGATCCACCGGTCCGCTCCCGGCTCGATCAGGCACGTCAGATGGCCGCCAGTGCCTTTCAGGCCCGTGTTGACCGGGTGATGGAACTTCAAACATTGGCGCGCGCCTATTTTGCCGATTGCGACGTCTTGGCGCTGCCGACCCTCGCCGTCACACCGCCGACATTAGAGGAGATCGCCACACCCGAGGGATACCAATCGGCAACCGTGGCGGCGCTGCGCAACTGTTGTATCGCCAATTTGTTCGGGCTTTGCGCGGTGACGTTACCGGTCGCCTTGGACGGTGCCGGCATGCCGGTCGGTCTGCAATTGATGGCCCCGGGCGGCAACGACGCTGCGCTGATTTCTATCGTTTGTGCGGCCGAGGCGATTCTCGGCACACCGGTTCAACGACTCGGTCGCCCTTAGGATACGGCGACTAGTAGATCGGCGGTTCGGGGGTTTCCGCCCCGGCATGCAGGAAGTCGAGATCGCAACCTTCGTTCGCTTGCGTGACGTGGGCCGCATACATGGCGGTGTAACCCCGCGAATAGGGGTAGGGGCGGGGGATCCAGGCTTCGCGCCGCGCTGTCATTTCGGCGTCATCGACTTCGAGATTGAGCCGCCGTTCGGGGATATCGAGTTCGATCATATCACCGTCCTGGATGAGTGCCAGCGGGCCGCCAAGGTGAGCTTCGGGTGCGACATGCAGGATGCAGGTGCCGTAAGCGGTTCCACTCATCCGGCAATCTGAGATCCGCACCATATCCCGCACACCCTTTTCAAGGAGCTTCTTCGGGATCGGCAGCATGCCCCATTCGGGCATGCCCGGCGCCCCGACGGGACCGGCATATTTGAGGACGAGGACCGAGTCCTCGGTGACGTTCAGATCGGGATCGTCAATGCGGGCATGCAGATCGTCATAACCCTCGAAGACGACGGCTGGGCCGCGATGTTTATGGAACTTGGGATCGGCCGCAGTCTGTTTAATCACGCAGCCATCGGGCGCGATGTTGCCCCGCAAGATTGCCGTACCGCCTTCATGGTAGAGGGGCTTGTCGACCGGTAAGATGACGTCTTCCAAATAGACTTTGGCGTCTTTGATCGCCTCGCCAAGCGTGGCTCCCGTAACATTGAGCGCGCTCAGATCGAGATGGTCGGCGAGGCGGCCCATCAGGGCCCGAAGTCCGCCCGCGTAATAAAAATCCTCCATCAGGAACTTACCGGATGGCTTGATATTGCCCAGGACAGGGGTTTTGCGGGAGATCTTGTCGAAACCTTCGAGATCGAGCTTGATGCCGGCGCGCCCGGCGACCGCGATCAAGTGGATCATCGCGTTGGTCGAGCCACCGAGCGCCATGTCAACGACCGTCGCGTTATCAAAAGACGCCTCGGTGACGATGTCGGAGGGTCTGAGATCTTCCCAGACCATGTCGACGATGCGCCGTCCGCTCGCCGTTGCCATCAACGCGTGATTGGAATCGACGGCCGGGATTGATGACGCGCCGGGAAGCGTCATTCCCAAGGTCTCGGCCAGGGACATCATCGTCGCCGCGGTTCCCATCACCATGCAGGTGCCATGAGAACGCGCCGTACCACCGAAGGCGTTTTCCATCGTTTCGTCGTCGATGAGGCCGGCCCGACGGTCTGCCCAATAGCGCAGCGTATCGGTCCCACTGCCCAGGGTCTCACCGGCCCAATAGCCGCGCAGCATCGTGCCCGCCGGCATATAAATCGCGGGCAGGTTCATTGTGAAGGCGGCCATCAACAGGGCTGGGGTCGTTTTGTCGCAGCCGCCCATCATCACCACGCCGTCAATGGGGTGACAGCGGATCAACTCCTCCGCCTCCATGGCCAAAAAATTTCGGTACAACATGGTCGACGGCTTGACCATGATTTCGCCCAAAGACATGGCGGGAAGTTCGATGGGATAGCCGCCGGCCTCATAGACCCCACGCTTGATCTCTTCAACACGCTGTTTGAAATGACCGTGGCAGGTGTTCATGTCGCTCCACGTATTCAAAATGCCGATCTTGGGCTTGCCTGCGAAGTCCTCTTTCGAAAAGCCTAATTGGCGCGACCGCGCGCGGTGGCTCACTGACCGTAAATCATTCGCGCCGTACCAGCGCTGGCTGCGGAGGTCTTCCAGTTTCATTTTTCGGTCTGCCATCGAACGCTATCCCTATATCGTATCCAAATCTTCCGCGCGCCTTGCGGTTGCGGTGTGCATCCGTTTTGCCTTATGAACAGGGATTAGGCAACTGTGCCGGAATCCGTAAATCCCAATATGTTTTTTAACCTGTCCAAGATCTTTTGGTATGTGGCCGAGCCGGGAAATTTCCTGCTCATCCTGCTCATCATCGGCGTTCTCCTGTTATGGCTCGGCCGGGGAAGAGCGGGGCGTTGGCTCGTGAGTATAGCCGTTATCGGCGCCGTATTTTTTGCGATAGTGCCGGTCGGCACGACGCTGCGGGTTATGCTGGAGAATCGCTTTCCGGCGCTGGAATCCCTGCCGGAGAGTGTGGATGGGATTATTG
>JAQCKY010000339.1 GCA_027592155.1 Pseudomonadota bacterium | reverse complement strand
AAATCTCGACCGCGCTCCTGATCGACCCTTAATGATTCGCCAGCACGACGAGGCTGTTGCCTTAGCGAGACGGGCGATTAGAAGGTTGCGCGACGGCAGTGTCGCCGTCGCGGCCGAGTAAAACAGTGGCTTAAATAGCGGCCTAAATAGCCGCTATATCGCTGATTTTTTGTTGCCAGGCCGTGTTCAATTGCCGGGCGCGTTCACGGGCAGCGGTCTCGCCGTGGTAGGCGGCACACGGCTTTTGATCATGCTGACAATCGAGGACTAGATATTTTCGCGAGTTGTCTTCATAGGCGACTTTGTAGCGCATTTATTGTCTCCTTCCCAAACCACCTAAACGGCGACGTACATCTGGTAGATTTCCGAGGGGCCCAGCCCTTTGATGCTGAACCGCCATTTGCGTTCGGCCCGTTCTGCTAGCCGGCGCGCACGACCCTCGTCGGCATGTCGGCTTACGACGCAGACCCCAAACTGGTTATCCACGACGACGAATTGACCGCTCAGTTTTTCGAAGGTGACGTCGTATCGATTTTCCATTTCGTGGCTCCAAAACAAAGGTGTTTCACGAGATCATTATCCCTTCGAGATGGGTGGAATCGGTGTGATTGTTGTCACCAACCAAGGTATAGGAGATAATGCTTTGGTATTAGATTTCACTCTGTTTTTTCATGAATCTTCAATTTTTTTGGGTAATTGAAGGCGCGGCAATTCTGTCTTTGTACTCTTCTCAAAAATTGCACTAAGCTGTTTGGGTAGCGAACAGAAAAATCCGTACATCAACCAAACGAAATTTGGGGAGCTAATTCATGAAAAAATTGTTCTTGGGTGTCCTTGCACTCGGCGTGGCGGCTTCTTTTCCGGCGGACGCACAGAAATATAACCTGACCTTATCCGGTGCCAGCCCGGGCGGGCTGTGGTCTCGTATCGGCGGCGGCATCGACGCGGCTGTCGCTAAGGCTTATCCGGGTTCCACCGTGACATATCAAACGTCGAGCGGCGGTCTTGCCAATGTGCCATTGGTGGCGCGCGGCAGCGTCCCGATGGGGATGGCAACCGACGGCGAATTGAATGCGGCGGTTAAGGGCCAAAAACCATTTAAGTCAGCCATCAAAAACGTTCGAACCTTGTTCCGGGCTTATGCCCCCTCGTGGCGGTTTCAGGCGACCCACATCATCGTTAATAAGACATTCGCGGATAAATATGGGATCAAGAGCTTCGCCGACATCGTTAACAAAAAAGTCCCCATGCGCGTCGCGATTAACCGGCGCGGCAACATGGATGGGGATGTTAGCGAACTTGCGATGAATATGATGGGCGCGACAGCGAAGGACATCGAAGGCTGGGGCGGTCAAGTCGTACGTGCGGCGTCGAAAGAAATCGTCTCGTTGATGCTCGATCGCCGGATCGATGTCGCGAATTACGGTATCTCGTTTAATCATCCGACAATTCGCCAAATCGCCAAAGGTGTGACGCCGGTTCTCGATATTCCGGCCGACGTGGCGGAAAAGGTCGCGGCCCAATTCGGTGGTGCAACATGTCCGATTAAACCGGGCGACTATAAATGGTCTGCTTCCGGGGCCAACTCCATCTGCATCGGTGCCGTCATTGTCGTTAATGCCAACATGGACGAAAAAACGGCCTACAATTTGACCAAGGCGATGGTCGAACAGATTGAGGAATTTAAAGATAAATCACACCGTTTGATCAAGCAAAATGCCGCGCCAAAATTCATGGCGGTCAAAGGCGCAGCGCCGTTCCATTCCGGTTCAATCAAGTACTTCAAAGAAAAAGGCTTGATGTAAGCCCACGCGAGAAAATATCGGGGCGAGGCAATAGCTTCGCCCCGATATCCTATTGAAGGGCCCCGGCCTTGAATTCTCTTTACTCGCTTAAGACCTGGTTTTCGGTCGGCGCGCGCCGTCGGCCGACCGGTGGTTATTATTGGATCTTCACGCCCTAGACGGTTATCGTCGGCCTTTACGTCATCAGTGCGGCCACCGTTATCATTATTCCGCCTTGGACCCTCGTGGTTTTGTTTTTTTCAGGCATGATTTCCCTGGCGTTTTTAACGACGGGAGCATTTGAAGACTCCGACAGTGAAACACCGTCAATCCTCGATCAACTGTTGGCTGCTGCCAGCCTTGCCGTTGGCATATATTTCGCGCTTAAGTCGGTGGAGCTTACAAATCGCATCGTCCTGTTGGATCCTTTATCCAATTGGGACGTCATTTTTGGCTCTGCTGTTTTTCTTCTCACACTCGAGGTGACACGCCGCTCGACAGGTCTAGGACTGACGGTTTTGGTTCTGGTCTTCGTCATTTATAATTTGTTCGGCCACCACCTGTCCGGTGTGTTGCAGCATGGTGAGATCGGTTACCTGCACTTCATTGAAATTACCGTCTTCACGACCGATGGTATTTTCGGCCTTCCGCTACGCGTGGCGGCGACATATGCGTTTATGTTCGTTCTATTTGGCACCCTTTTGCACGCTTGTGGGGGCGGCGAGTTCTTTTTCAATTTTGCGGCGATCATCAGCGGCCGTAAAGTTGGCGGGCCCGCCAAGGTCGCGGTTATCTCGTCCGGCATGTACGGCATGGTGTCCGGCAGTCCAACGTCGGACGTCGTGACAACGGGGTCGATCACCATTCCGATTATGAAACGGCTGGGCTACCGGGGCGCTCACGCGGGTGCGATTGAGGTTGCGGCCTCGACTGGAGGCAGCCTTGTGCCGCCCGTCCTCGGGACGGCGGCATTCCTGATGGTCGATTTTGCCGGCATCGAATACCGCGATATTGCGATTGCCGCCCTTATCCCGGCAATTTTGTATTACGTCTCCATTTACGCCCAAGTTCATTTCAGTTCCCTCAAGGGCGGATTTGCGCGGCTTGACAGCAGCCAAATTCCAACCTTCGTTGCGACGATGAAGGACGGCGGATTATTCATCGTTCCTTTGATCGTGCTGACCGTGGCGTTGCTGGAGGGATTTACGCCCACCATGGTTGCGGTCTTTGGTACCATCGCCGTCTTCGTGATTGCTCTCTTACGCTCCAAAAGCCGGATTGGGCCAATTGGACTGACCAAGGTTTTGAGCGAGACCTGTTACCGCATGGTGCCGGTGGCGGGCGCTTGCGCGGCCGCAGGGCTGATCATCGGCGGTATTACGATGACCGGGCTCGCCGGCAAGTTCGCCCATGTCGTCTACGGCATCACGGATGCGCAGATGATCCCGACGCTGATGCTGACGGCTGTCATTACGGTGGTCCTCGGGCTTGGGATGCCGACGCCGAGCGCCTATATTCTCGCCGCAGCTTTGATGGTACCGATCTTG
Source organism: Pseudomonadota bacterium (assembly GCA_027592155.1). Taxonomy (GTDB): domain Bacteria; phylum Pseudomonadota; class Alphaproteobacteria; order Rhodospirillales; family UBA2165; genus JAQCKY01. The sequence goes on along the minus strand of JAQCKY010000339.1, from coordinate 763 downwards.
ACCCAGATCGGTGTGCCCAACCTGCCGGCCAATATGTTTGTCCTTTATTATGCCGTGATGTCCGCATTGACTCCGCCCGTGGCGGTGGCGGCTTACGCGGCGTCATCGATCGCGGAGGATAACCCGCTCTATATTGCCGTTCTGGCCGTTAAATTTGCCGTCGGCGCGTTCCTGATCCCGTTCGCCTTTGTGCTTGGCCCGGAATTGTTGATGCGGGGCCCGGTGTGGTTGATCGCGACGTCGACCATTACGGCTGCCATCGGCCTGATCGTTCTTGCCGCGGCGTTTGAAGGGTATCTCAACCGTCCGCTCAATCTCTGGACACGGGGATTGCTCCTGATTGCGGGCTGCGGATTGGTGATACCGGATCTTATCTCTGCCGCTATGGCCATTGTTCCCTTGGCGATTGTTGCCTTTCTTCAATATGGAAGACCGAGCAGTAATCCGGCTTAATCTGATTCTCCAAACAGGAGCAGACAGCCGTCAGGGTCCTTTACGTGGAATTCACGCATACCGTAGGGCTGGTCGAAGGGCGGGCGGACACGACCCTCGGGTAAGGTTTCCAGTCCGGAGCGTAGGCTTTGATAGAGAGCGTCAATTTCCCTGACCCATAAATAAATTGATATGTGATTGGCGGTTGCCGAGAGTGATGCCGCGTCAGTGGCCTTCACAAAATGAATGGCGGCGTCCCCCTGAACGACAATGGCAAAGGTTTGATCGTCGGATATCATCCGCCGTTCGAAACCCAGGATATCGGCGTAGA
>JAQCKY010000338.1 GCA_027592155.1 Pseudomonadota bacterium | reverse complement strand
AGTCCTTACTCGACGTGTGCGAGATAGTGATCGGCCGCTTCCATCAGGTAGCAGCTTTCGCCCCGAGTGTTGTCCGGCTCGGCGTAACCGTGGTCAGCCAGCAGATGGGCCGTCTTGCGAGCCGCCTGTTGGCAGGCGCGTTTAAACGCATCGAGTTGATCGTAACTCACTCCGGAAGATTCGTAACTCAGCGACATGATTCAGTAACTCCGGCCTTCGTTTTTCTCGTAGTAATTGATGTAAGCCTGATTCACCACGCGGTAGCCTCCCAAAGTCGGATAATTGCCGGTGAAATACCAATCTCCCGAATGATGCGGGAGGGCGGCATGCAAATGCTCAATGGTTTGATAAATGATTTCGATCTCACCTTTCCATCCGTTCTTCTTTGGCGCCACCCGTTCGACGATTTTGGCCGATATCTCTTCCGGGGTGAACGGTTCGTAAATCTTGCGCACATGATTGGTATCAATCTTGATACCGCGTTCGATTTCACCACGACAAAGTTGATAAACCTCTTCGAGCAGGTCGCCTTTGCCACGTTCCTTGAGCAGCTCAACTGCGGCTTCAAATGCGATGAACTTACCCAGCTCAGACATATCGATCCCATAACAGTCGGGATAGCGTATCTGGGGTACGGTGGAAACGATGACAATCTTCCGGGGATGCAGTCGGCTGAGAATGCGCAGGATGGACTTTCGGAGTGTGGTGCCGCGCACGATCGAATCCTCCAAGCAGACCAGATTGTCACCCGGTTTGATCGATCCGTAAGTGATATCGTAAACATGGCTCGCGAGTTGATTGCGCAAATTTTCCTGCCCGATAAAGGTGCGTAATTTGATGTCCTTGCTGACCACCTTTTCACTGCGCGGCCAGTTGTTGAGGATCAAATCATCGAGCATCGCTTCGGTTAATTTCCCCGCGTTACTGGCCTCAAGGATCGCCGACTTTACTTCGAGGCGACGGCGTTCCCGCAGGGCTGACATCAAGCCGTAGTAAGCCACTTCGGCCGTATTAGGAATAAAGCCGAAAACGCTGTTAGCCCAATCGTGGTTGATAGATTTGATGACCTGATCGGCCAGATTGCCGCCGAGGGCTTTGCGCTCCCGATAGATATCGTAGTCATTGCCTCGGGAAAAATAGATACGCTCAAACGTGCACTCGGTTCGGGGCAGAGGTTCGGCAAACGCCGTGTCCGTGACCTGCCCGTGATGTTTGATCATCATGACATGGCCGGGGGTAACTTCCTTCACCTCCTCCAAATCCAGATCAAACCCTGTCATTAGAGGGGCCCGTTCAGAGGCGAAGGCGATCACTTCATCATTCTGAAAATAGAAGCAAGGACGTATGCCTGATGGGTCGCGCGCCACAAAGGCATCGCCGTTACCCGTCATACCGCAAATCGTATAGCCACCATCCCATTTGGCCGAGGCCTTTTTGAAGACCCGAGCCAAATCGAGATCCATGCTGATGTGGGTCGCGATCTCATCCCCGGGCATGCCGTCATCTCTTAGCTTCCGGTAAATGTCTTCGTGCTCTTGATCCAAATAGTAACCGATCTTTTCGAGCACGGCCTGCGTATCTGTTGCATAGATCGGGTGCTGCCCCATCGCCGTCAGGGAGGCATTGAGTTCGGTTGTATTGGTCAGGGTGAAATTACCGCAAAGCGCCAGATTACGTGTCGGCCAAGGACTGCGCCGGAAAAACGGATGACAGGAGGAAGCATTGTAATCGCCGCTAGTCCCATAACGCAGATGGCCCATCAACAATTCACCACCGAAATCGAAGTTCTTGCGCACGGTATCAGGAAATTCCGGGAAAATTGTGCCCGTGGAGACCTTATCATTATACTGTTTCAGCAGCGCTTTGAATATCCGATCCAACGCATTGGATTTAACACTGCGCTCACGAAACATGTAGGAATCGCCCGGTGGCATATTGAGTTTCACACAGGCCACTCCCGCGCCGTCCTGCCCACGGTTGTGCTGCTTTTCCATGAGGAGGAACAGCTTCGTAAAGCCCCACAGGGGTGAACCGTATTTTTCCTGGTAAAAGGAGAGTGGTTTTAAGAGCCGCACCAGGGCTACGCCGCATTCGTGGGTGATCCGTTCGCTCATAGGGGCACGCTCGGATTTACCGTGGCTTTCCGGTCAGAAAAGCGTCGTTGATGAGATCGGTTTGGATGGTTCCAGGTCCTCACGGGCGATAAAGATGCTCATTGCGTGGACACGTTGCAAATCGTCAATGGCTTTCTCTGTTTTATGACCAAAACATCGCACAAAACACTCAGTCCCCTTGACCACACGTTGGATGTTTGGAAAAACAAGCTCACGACCATGCTGACGCTTCGCGGCTCCCCCGCTCTATCTACCTTTCGCCTTCACAAACTTCTCCAAGACTTCACCGCGGCAGGCCTGCCGGTTCGGGCACTAAGCGCCGAATATGTCCATATATGTGAGTTGACCGGAGAATTGCCCCCGGCCCAGCAGACAGTGCTCGAGAAACTCCTCACCTACGGACCAAGTCGCATCGCGAAACAGGTTCAAGGATTGCAGCAAATTGTCGCCCCTCGCCCCGGCACCTTTTCCCCATGGTCTTCCAAGGCTACTGATATCGCCCATATCTGTGGGCTTGATGGGATTAAACGCATCGAACGGGTCATCGCCTTCACAATCGAATTCAACAATGTAGCCCTTAATCCGTCCGTCGGCAGCCAGCTTGCTGGCGCTACAGCTGGTAGCCGTTCCGATGCTGATACTCCCGAAGGCGCGAGCCAGCTCTCGGCCCACATCGATATCCTCCGGTCCAAACTCCACGACCGAATGACCCAGGTGGTTTTTTCGGATATCGAATCGTGCTCCGCCCTGTTTCACCATGGGGCACCGCGGCCGCTGACTACCATACCGGTCATAGCCGAAGGTCGCGCCGCGCTCGTCGCGGCCAACACAAAGCTAGGTCTGGCGTTGGCCGAAGATGAAATCGATTATCTGGTTGAGGCCTTTATCAAGATCGGTCGCAACCCCAACGACATCGAATTGATGATGTTCGCACAGGCCAATTCGGAGCACTGTCGCCACAAGATCTTCAATGCCACTTGGGATATCGACGGCCACAAGCAGGACCGGTCGCTGTTTCAGATGATCCGGAACACCCACGAACTGCACAGTGGGGGCATTCTCTCCGCCTACAGCGACAATTCCGCGGTCATCACCGGATCGCGCGGCGGACGGTTCTACGCCGATCCGCAAACCAAAGCCTACGCGGCCCACGACGAGGAGATTCACCTGCTTTGCAAGGTAGAGACTCATAATCATCCCACGGCGATCTCTCCCTTTGCCGGCGCCGCCACCGGTTCGGGTGGAGAAATTCGCGACGAAGGCGCCACGGGCCGTGGGGCCAAACCCAAGGCAGGTCTGGTTGGTTTCACGGTCTCCAATCTGCGCATTCCAGGGGCTGAACAACCTTGGGAAAGGAAATACGGCAAACCCGACCGCATCGTCTCGGCCCTCGATATCATGATCGAAGGGCCGCTCGGTGCAGCCGCTTTCAACAACGAATTCGGTCGCCCCGCCATCAACGGTTATTTCCGCACCTTCGAACAACAGGTGCCGTCCAACGGACCCGATTCCGACGCGAGGGAAATTCGCGGTTATCACAAACCGATCATGCTCGCGGGCGGGCTCGGCAACATCCGCGCCGATCATGTTCAAAAGGGTGACATTAACCCCGGCGATAAACTCGTCGTCCTCGGGGGTCCCGCCATGCTGATCGGCCTCGGTGGTGGCGCGGCCAGTTCGATGGCCAGCGGCTCAGGCAACGAAGATCTCGATTTCGCCAGCGTGCAACGTGACAACCCGGAGATGGAGCGCCGCTGCCAGGAAGTCATCGACCGCTGTTGGGCCATGGGCGACGCCAATCCCATCTCTTTCATTCACGATGTGGGTGCCGGCGGCGTTTCCAATGCCTTGCCCGAACTCGTCAACGACGGCGGCCGCGGCGGTCGATTCGATTTGCGCAAAATTCCCAATGACGAGCCCGGCATGTCGCCGCTCGAGATCTGGTGCAACGAATCTCAGGAGCGTTACGTTCTCGCCGTG
>JAQCKY010000337.1 GCA_027592155.1 Pseudomonadota bacterium | reverse complement strand
TGCAGCAGTATATGGGGATAGATCTGCGCCGCGCCGGTGACGATGCCGTCAAAGTCGGGGTCGCGGTGAATGAAAACCCGCTCCCACGGCACAAAGACGTTTTCAAAGATCGCAAAACCGTCGGTCTCGTCATAGCGCAGCGAGAAGGGGTAATCCTCGACCGAGTCTGAATCCAAATTGGCGAAAGACGGCCGGCACACAAATTTAAGCCCCTCGGTCTCGGTCGGGATCGAGAAGCCGAAGGAATAGTCCGTGGTGTCGATCTTTTCCTCGGTCGACCAACGCACTGCCGCCGGCATGACCACGATCTCGTTGGCCAGCGCGCAGAGGGTTGCAACAGTCCGGCAGCCATTGATGACGATACCGGCATCGGTTTCCTTGACGATATGGGCGACGAGGTCCGAGGTCTGTAGGTGGGCGGGTTTGGAACGATCGACCTGGGGATGGGCCAACACGTGGGTCATCACCATGTCGTTTTCGCGGACATAGTCGTGATAGTCGCGCACTTTCTGCGCGCCTTTGTAGCTGTCCCGGTCGAAGATATCGGCGGCGGCGGCGTAAGCCGACCACATGACGTTTTTGTAATCGGGGCTCCGGCCCAGCATGCCGCAGGTTTCATCCATCCAGATTTTGATCGCGTCGTTACGATCGACGATGTCCTGTTGGGATTTCGGCTGTTTGTGGGTGATGCCGACCTTGTCGCCGGTCGTCGGAGAGTCGTAGGTGAGGGTGTCGGCATATTTGGGGTCGTGCTGCATCTGCAATAGGTCCGCCATCGTCTGGGCGGCGCGGGCGGTGCGCTTATCCGTGGTGACGTCTTTGATCCGTTCGCCGTCGATATAGATCGTCCGGCCGTCCCGGAGGCTCTCGAGGTATTTTTCGCCTGTTGCGATCGGCATGGTGCGCTCCCAAATTTTTTATGAAACCGAGGCGATCCTAATGAGAGAGTGAATTGCCTCTCAACCAAAGTAGCCCTAATGTTTCACTTTGTGAAACATTAGGGCTACGGTTCGCGATGGCTGTGAAGGAAATCAAATCCCTGCACAAGGCCGTCGATATCCTGGAAACGCTGCAGCGTGCCGACGGATGCCGGCTCGCCGATCTCCACCGGATCACCCGGATACCAAAGGCAACCTTGCTCCGCGCCATCCGCACACTGGAAAGCCGAAACCTGATCCGCCGCAGCCTCGCCGACGGTCGCTACCGGACCAACATCGCCTTACCCGGCGAAACGGTCGGCGCCGCCGCCGAAACACGCCCCCTTCGTCACGGTTTATTGGTGACTGCGGCGACGGTGGAGATGGCGAGGTTTGCGCGCGACGTTCCCTGGCCGTCAGACCTCTTCGTGCGCAACGGACTGGTGCTGGAGCTCTTGGAGACCAGCCGTTCCCGAACCCCCTTGCTGGTCAATCGCCGGGCCATTGGGGATCGAGTGCATTTCCCCGTCTCCGCGGTTGGGCGTGCCTATCTGGCTTTTTGCCCGGTCTCGGAGCGCGACGAGATACTCGCCGGCATTGAGGCGGAACCCAACCGCTACGCGCCCTATAGCATTCGGCGTGAAAGCCTGATCAAGGATTTGGCGGAAACGCGGCGCCTTGGCTATGGCCTTCGCGAAGCCCGCTTCGTCGGTGCCACGGTCGCCGACCGCCTGCTGACCGATCATCTGCTTGCCATCGCGGTTCCCGTGCTGGGCCCTTCGGGGGTCCATGCCTGCATCAACATGCTGTGGCCCAAAAGCGCCTTCGCCATCGACGATTTCGTGGCCAACCATTTGGACGATCTTCAAGCGGCGGCGGACCGGATCGCGAAAAAGCTCTAATCGCCTATTCCTTAAGGCCGGCTTTGCGAAGGCCTTCCATGAGATGCTCGAGGTCATCCGGTGCCGCGTTCCACTTTTTGATTTCTGCGGCCGCGGAAAAAGCTGGCTTCAGTGCATATATCTTTTTCAGTGATCCGGCGGCCTCGGGTCGGCCTAATTGGCCCTGGGCGGCGGCGATGAGCAGAAAGGCCCAGTAGAAGTCGGGCATACCCGCCCGTTCCATCTGGGTCAGCACCTTTCCATATTCACCGCGGTCATAGTAATACCGTGCAAAACTAAAATGGTACCAGCCGGGATGCAGCGGGTTCAGTTGCTGTGCCTGTTTCGACAAAGAGACACCGCGCTCGAACTGACCGAGGAAGGCGAGATAATGCCCAATATCGGCCAGAATTTCCGGATCATTGGGGTTGAGATCGAGCGCCCGCTGCGCTTCGGCTTCAAATTTGTCATTCTCGCCCCGGAAAAAATGGACAATCGCCAGCCAGCATCGCGCGTAAGCATTCTGCCCATCCAGCGCGGTCGCGGTTTGCGCCATCTTGAGCGCCCGCCCGATTGGGTCTGTTTGCGGATTGGTGTCGAACCGGTGTTCCGCCAAATAAACGTTGGCCAGTAAAGCATAGGCGTCAGCGTTGGCCGGATCCAGCTGGATCGCCCGTTCGAGCAGCTCGCGGGCCTCGAGATGGGTCTCGGCGTTCAAGCTTGAGGTGTAGCGCCGTGCCCGGAGGACACAGTCATATGCGTCCAGCTCCGCCGGTCCCTTTCGGAGGGCGCGCTGTAGTGCGACGTCTTGCACTTTCACCCCAAGGGTTGCCGCAATGGTGCGCGTCACCTCATCCTGGACCGCGAAAATATCCTCCATCTGACGGTCGTAGCTGTCGGCCCACAGATGAACGCCGGTTGCCGCTTCGACGAGTTGTGCGGTGATGCGCACCTTTCCGCCGGCCCGCCGGGTCGCGCCCAGAACGACGAATTCCGCACCTAATCGCGCACAAAACTCAGACAGCGCCTCATCGCGCCCGCGAAATTGGAAGGACGAGGTCCTGGATATAACCAGCAGGTCTCTGAAACGAGCCAGGTTGGTGATAATATCCTCGGTCAGGCCGTCCGCGAAAAACGCGTCGGCCTCGGCGCTGAGATTGTCGAAGGGGATGACCGCGATCACCGGCTTCTTGGACCCATCGAGCTGGGGGGCTGCTTGTTTCGCCGAACCCCCGGTATCTTCGCCGGGGGTAACCTCGCCGCCGGTAACTTCGCCAGTGGGCTCGGGGCCGCGGGCGGTCGGGACAGACGGTTCCACCGTTTCCTGGTCGCCGCCGGATATTTGGCTGACATCGGCGGTAAAACGGAAGCCGCGCCCCCGCACTGTCTGTAGATACCGCTGCAAGCCGCCGCTGTCTCCAAGCGCTTTCCGCGCAGACTTTATGCCGCTCGAGATCGTGGCATCGGACACGATCCGTCCATTCCAGACCGCGTCGATCATCTCGTCGCGTCCGATCACCTGGCCTGGGTTGCGGAAAAGATACAGAAGGATATCGAACACCAGCGGTTCAACATGACAGAGCGCGCCATTTCGCCGCAACTCAAAGCCGCCGGCATCCAGTTCGAAATCGTCAAAACGGTAGATCATTGCTGCTCTGGATTATTCGTGGCCGCGTGGCCAGTCTAATTGAGTAACCCCGTCTGAACCAGTCCGGGGCCAGCGTCCAAAACGCCATGACCAAAACGCCATGAAATATCCGGCAAATCTTCATGAAATGCCAAGGTGATCTCATGGCGATCCCCAAGCGGCGATGGCCGCCCTTGGGTAGAACACGGATAGCGCTCCTCACCGACGTAACCGGCGCAACTGGACAATTAATTTACCCAATTGGAGAGAAACAGATGAACGTTATCTTGAGTGAAAACACCAACGCGGTACCCAACCTCGCGGCGATCAAATCCAAGCAGAATGCCGCCTGGTCCGCTGGTAATTACGCAAAAATCGGCACCACGCTGCAAATTGTCGGCGAGAATCTCGCAGAGGCCATGGATTTGGCTCCGGACAGCGAAGTGCTTGATGTCGCGGCGGGAAATGGGAACGCGACCCTGGCATTTGCCCGCAGATGGTGCGACGTGACCTCGACCGACTATGTGGAAGCGCTTTTGGCCAATGGCCGAGATAGATCGAACGCCGAAGCGCTGGAGGTCACCTTCAAGATGGCCGATGCCGAGGCCCTGCCGTTCCCGGAGGGTAGGTTCGATGCCGCGGTGTCCACCTTCGGCGCGATGTTTGCCCCTAATCAAC
>JAQCKY010000336.1 GCA_027592155.1 Pseudomonadota bacterium | reverse complement strand
GAACAGCGCCGAAAACCGGGGAAAATTCAAATCCGATGTCGAGACCTATATGGACCGATACGGTCTTTCGGAGAACGAACGTCGGTTGATTCAAGAGCAAGACTGGCTGAATCTCGTGAAGTCCGGCGGGAACGTCTACAACGTTATCCGCATCGCGGCACAGTTTGGCATCGGGCTCTACCCCATGGGCGCGCAACAGCTCGGCCTCAGCTATGAGGAGTTCCTCGCAACCCGAAACGTTAAGGGAGCCACGTGATGGCAAGAATCGCCGCCGGTATCGGCGCCTCCCACGTCCCGTCGGTGGGCCAGGCATTTGATCGGGGCAAGCAAGAGACGCCGGAATGGAAACCACTGTTTGATGCCTATCGACCAGTCCAATCTTGGTTAGCCGACGACATAAAACCGGACGTCGCGATCATTGTCTATAATGACCACGCCTGTGATTTTTCCTTCGACAAATATCCAACCTTCGCTGTCGGCGCGGCAGACAGTTATGCTATTGCCGATGAAGGATTTGGCATCCGTCCGCTACCACCGGTAAGAGGAAATGCCGAACTCTCTTGGCATCTATGCCGTCACCTTATCTATGAAGAAGAGTTCGACATTACGGTATGCCAGAAAATGGCGGTGGAGCACGGGCTTTTGGTCCCCATGAACCTTTGCTTCGATCACCGGCCGGACTGGAACATCGAGGTCGTTCCGATACAGGTCAATGTGCTTCAACACCCGCTCCCGACGGCGGCACGGTGTTTCAAATTGGGACAAGCGCTTCGCCGCGCGATTGAGGCTTATCCCAAAGACCTAAATGTCGTCGTGATTGGTACCGGCGGTATGTCCCACCAACTCCACGGAGAGCGCTTCGGTTACATGAATGCCCGGTGGGATGAATGGTTTCTCGACACCATTGAAACCGACCCTGCCGCATTGTGCGGCATGACCCATCATGAACTCATGAAGTCGGCCGGCGCGGAGGCTGTCGAACTCATCATGTGGCTTACAATGCGCGGCGCCTTAACCCCTGCCGTGAGGTGCCAGCACCGTCATTATTACGCTCCGATGACGACGGGAATGGGACTCATTACACTGCAAGACCAAATTCAGTAACGGCGAAAAGGGTCTCCGAATCCAATGACGCCTCCTCTCATACCAACGATTACACCTAATACCGATGCCCCTATCGTCGTGCAGGGCAATTAGGTATAATAGTACCGGTTCAATGAAAGGTAATTCGATGGGCCGAGTACTGAAAACCGCTGCAAAATATTTCGCGATCTTTTACGTCACGCAAGCTGCCGTAGGCGTGATCGCCGGCGTGGTCTTTGCGCTGCATTTTAAAGGGCTGATTTAAAAGCTTCTGAACCGTGAGCGGGCTTCTAGTTGGCCGGCGGTTTGACTTCGACAACCACCCAGTCGGCAACCAGTTTTTTTGCGAGCGCCAGTTTGGGTGGCACCAACTTCGTGGCAATCTGGTCACAGCTCTGGGAGGCGCCTTTCACCCCCTGCCTGGCAGCCAGCGAAAACCACATATAGGCCAAGACATAATCTTGGCCGACCCCACGCCCTGTCTCATAGAGAAGCGCCAAGCTGTTTTGAGACAATGCATGTCCTTGATCGGCCGCCTTCTGATACCAGACCGCAGCTTCTTCATAGCTTTGCGGATAAAACCGGCCATATCCCAAATGGCTCAAATACCCGATCCGATACATGGCATCGGGATGGCGTACCTCGGCCAATTTTTTCCAGATCTTCAACGCGTCTTGAATTTTTCCCTTATTGAACATCGCAACGGAGTTTTCGAACTCTTGCCCTTCGGCACGGGCCTGAGGGGTCATTACCCAGCCAACGATCAGCGCCAGAATTAAAAGCCGAAACCCCAGAGCCATTATTTCCCTCCATTTAGGGTATCCCGCCTCGGCATTGCACCGCGCGGATTCTATTTCAAACTTATAATTGACAATGACTGGTGACAATTTCCAGTCACTCGACCGAGATTCCTGAATGTTTTTTCCAAAATCAGAATTCAAAGCAATACAATCTCATCTATATGGCGTTAACGGGTCCTACACCATCCATATGCAATGGTTCCTAAATTCATGATCGAAGAACCGGCATGGGAGAGGAACAGATGACGATAGAAACAACATTTGCCGAAGATGCCACGGTCGATACATCATTTGGGCCGAAATTACTGCTCGATACCCTCGGGATGATTGCTCAGTTGGAGGCCGTGGGTTGTTATGGAACCGCCCGGTTGCTTCGCGCTGAAATTCAAGACAGCCAAGCGCCGCGCCTGGATTCATAGATTTCGGAATAATCGGCTATGAGCCGCTCGGTCGTCGTCGTTGGCACGGGGATCGTCGGAAGCGCCATTGCCGCCCACCTAACGACCCAAGGTTACGACGTTTCAACCGTCGAACAATTCGCCCCCGGACACCAGCGTGGCTCATCCCATGGTGACAGCCGGCTGTTTCGGCGCATCCCTTTCGAGGGCGACCTCTACACCCGGTTGGCCGGACAGGCCCTGAAAGGTTGGCGAGCCTGGAATCAAGCCGCCGGCACCGAACTTCTGCATGTGACAGGCGGCCTGGACATGTCAGTCCCAGGCGGCAACATCGCCGGCGACAGTCGGCGTTATGCACGCGAACAATCCGTCCCCCACGAAGTCATAACCGGCGCCGAGGTCAATGCGCGTTACCCGATCTACAATGTGCCCTCCGATTGGCTTACTTGTTTCCAATCTTCAAGCGGCGTCATTTACCCAGATCGAACCCTGGCCTATTTGCGGGAAACGGCCACAAGACACGGTGGAGAGTTTCATTGGAACACGCCGGTATACGCGATGAATGAACACCCCAACGGTGTCGACGTTGAGACATCGAAGGGAAGAATCAGCGCGGATTATGCGATTATCGCTTCTGGTGCCTGGCTATGCCACCTATTGCCGGATGCCGACATTCCTGCCCGCACCATCCGCAACGTGCTCTGCTGGTTCACGCCAAGCCACCCCGCCTTCGAGACCATGCCCATATTCCTTGCCGAAACCGGCACTCATACATTTTATGGCATGCCGACATCCGATGGCCGGTTGAAAGTGGCAATCCACGGCCATTTCGGGGAATTAACCGACCCGGAACACGAGACATCACCGGTGATGGCAGCGGATACAGACCCAATTTCAGAATTTGTCGAAACTCATTTTAGTGATGTCGCCCCAGAACCAGTGGAAACCGTGACCTGCCTTTATACCGAACTTCCCGAAACCGAGTTCCTGATCGATTTCGCCCCGTCACGGAACCGGATACTCGTCTTCTCTCCTTGCTCGGGTCATGGGTTCAAGTACGCCCCCACATTCGGCGACATGGCCAAGGCGATGATCGAGACGGGGAAGGCGCCCTTCCCGGAACAATTCAGCTTTGACGCCCTCGCTTCTCGTCAGCGGGCGGACCGTCAATAAATCGTCTCTTTCATGTAATCCACATATCCACGGTCGTACGCGGCGCCGTCGAAAGGCTCCGTCGACATCGCCTGCAACATCTCACCCGATGTGGGTAGCGCCGACCGGGGGACTTGGCTCTCCGCATCCCAAAGATGAGATCTCACCAAGGCCTTCTGACATTGGTAATAGACGCTATCGACACTGACCGCGATCACCGCCTTCGCTAGTTTGCCGTTAATGGCAAAGGACTGACAGAGATCCGCATCGGCGACGATCACCGCCCGGCCGTTAATCCGCAACGTCTCCCCCACGCCGGGAATCAGAAACAACAACGATACCCGCGGGTCCCGGACGATGTTGCGCAGACTGTCGATACGGTTATTGCCGCGGCGATCCGGGATCAGAACCGTCTTGTCATCCTCGACCCGAACGAAACCCGGCGGATCTCCGCGCGGCGAACAATCCAGCCCTTCCGGCCCGCTCGTCCCCAGAACCACGAACGGCGATTTCTCGATAAAGGCGCGGTAGTGCTCGGATATATGATCGAGTTCTTTTGCCAGCGCCCGGGAAACCGGCTGCCCGTAATGGTTTTCAAGCGCCTCGATCGACGTCAACGCATTGGCATAAGACATAACCTGTCATCCTTTTGTATCTTGAACTGTCATTATACCAA
>JAQCKY010000335.1 GCA_027592155.1 Pseudomonadota bacterium | reverse complement strand
CCTCATCGTTCACGTCGTCAGCAATGGCGGCATGCGCCCCTACCGGGACCCGTCGGTCCGCCTCGTCGTCGTGCCCTATGGCGCCGATGCCGCGGACGACTGGATCGCCGACCATATCGCCGCCGGGGACATTGTCATCACCCAGGATATCGGCCTCGCCGCCCGGTGCCTGGAACAGGAAGCAAAAGCCCTGAGACCCGACGGCAAACCCTTTACCCCCGAAAGCATCGGTATGGCCGTCGCCATGCGCGACCTTTCCGCCCATCTCCGGGAGACCGGCGAGATCAAAGGCTACAACAAAGCCTTCTCGGCCAAAGACCGATCCAGTTTCATGCAAGCCTTGGAGAACGCGGTCCAGGCGGCAAAGCGGGGTGCCTGACCCTACCAATTACCCATGAGGCGGCCTATATAGTTGTCTCGATAGGGCCTTTCCCTGTAGACAATGCACCGTCCTGCAGGCCGCTTAACCCAAACAGAAATAGTCGACGCCATGAGCCAGCTATCCGGCGAAATCGCCACGCGGCGTACTTTCGCCATCATCTCTCACCCCGACGCGGGTAAAACCACGCTGACCGAAAAACTGTTGTTGTTCGGCGGAGCCATTCAGGCTGCCGGCGCGGTGAAAGCGCGGGGCCAGATCCGGCGCACCAGATCCGACTGGATGAAGGTTGAGGCCGAACGCGGCATTTCGGTCGCGTCGTCGGTGATGACCTATGAATATGGCGGCTGCACCTTCAACCTGCTCGACACACCGGGCCATGAGGATTTCAGCGAGGATACCTACCGCACGCTGACGGCGGTCGATTCCGCCGTTATGGTCATCGATGCCGCCAAAGGCATCGAGCAACAGACCCGTAAGCTGTTCGAGGTGTGCCGCCTGCGCAACATCCCGATTATCACCTTCATCAACAAGGTTGACCGGGAGGGGCTCGACCCGTTCGAACTCCTGCAAAACATCGAAGAAGGTTTGGCTCTCGACATCACGCCGGCGAGTTGGCCGATCGGCATGGGACGGAACTTCAAAGGCTGTTACGACATCATCAATGACCATCTGCTGCTGGTCGAACGCGGCAAAGCAACGGGTGGCCTCGGTGACGGCAGCGAGATCGAGAAATGCAACGGGCTCGATGACCCTAAACTCGACGCACTGCTGCCCGCCGATCAGGTTGCTCAACTCCGCGAAGAAGTCCCGATGATCAAGGAGCTCTGCGAAGATCTGGATACGGAAATGTACCGCGAGGGGCATCTGAGCCCGGTCTATTTCGGCAGCGCCATCAATAACTTCGGTGTCCGAGAACTGCTGGACGGCTTGGTGAACATGGCGCCGTCTCCGATCCCGCAAAAATCCGAGAGCCGGCTGGTCGAACCCGATGAAGACAAGGTGTCGGGCTTCGTCTTCAAAATTCAGGCGAATATGGACCCCAAGCACCGGGACCGTATCGCCTTTTTTCGCCTGTCATCGGGCCACTTCAAGCGCGGCATGAAACTGCATCATGTGCGAAGCGGTAAGTCGATCAATCTTCACAATCCGATCCTGTTCATGGCCCAAGAACGCGAGATGGCGGAATCGGCCTACGCCGGCGACATCATCGGCATCCCCAACCACGGCAATCTGCGCATTGGCGATGCCATCACCGAAGGCGAGACCCTGAAGTTCACCGGCATTCCCAGCTTCGCGCCGGAGATTCTGCAAACCGTCCATCCGGTGGACCCGATGCGGGCCAAGCATTTGGGCCGTGCCCTGCAGCAGCTTGCCGAAGAAGGCGCGATGCGGGTGTTCCGGCCCCGGCTCGGCACCGACTGGATTGCCGGTGTTCTGGGCGCATTGCAGTTCGAAGTCATGGCCGACCGTATCCGGACGGAATATGACGTTCCCGTCCGCATGGAATCATCTTCCCTTTATACGGCGCGATGGATCGAGGCCGACGACGCCCTGACCTTGAAAAAATTTATCGACGCCAATCAAGCCGCCATCGCCGACGATCATGACGGCGCACCGGTTTTCCTCGCCCGTAACGCCTGGCACCTCAACCGGGCGACAGAGGATTTCCCCGATGTCCGCTTCCTCGAGGTCAAAGAACAGGTGCAGTAGGCGGGCCCCACACCCGCCTACCGAACCGTCGCTCGATTAGTTCGCCATCAAGGCCGGGTTCAAAAGCGGCTTGATCGCGAACACATTGTCGGAACCGGGATCAACCGTCACCTCGACGGCGTGCATCTCCTTCGCTCCAAAAACCTGCAGAGCATTAATATTCGGCGCGCTTTTAATGAACGGCCGGGTCACCATAAATTGGTGGGTATCGCCGTAGATGAGCAGCACCGGCTTACCAAACGCCTTTGCCTTCGTTACCAGCAGCTCCGCGAATTTCTTGAAGCCGGAATGGCGAAGAAATTTCTCTTTCCCCCCAAGATTGAAATCGTAACGGAACATATCCGCGTGAACCCCAAGCACGACCGCCTTCGCATTCTCCCGAATTGCTTTGTCGAAGCTGTCACCTAACCAGGCCCGGTTCGCCTCATCCCGCGCAAAGAACTCAGCCGCGGCGGAAGGGTCACGGGCTTCAAGATTGTTGTTGGATCCGACGACGTGGGCCGCGATCACCTGGATACCACTGCGGGCGAAGCGGGCGTTCTCAACATAGGTCGCATAAGCCGGCATGAGGTCCGACTGCCGCTCTAGCGCGATCGGGTTGCGGCCGAGACTCTTGCCCTGGAAGAAGGTCTTGCGGAGAAATGATAAACGATCCAGCGGATCGAACTTGCCTGCGTTTTTTCGGTGACAATCGGTCCACTCATTGTCACCCGGGGTGTAGAGAACGGCGCCCTCGAGCGTGTTCATAAAGTTAAACTGATCCACGAGCATCCGGTCTGAACAGGGCGTCGATCCCGATTTGATATCCCCGATATGAAGCGTGAAGGCAGGCTTCTTAGAATTAACGGCGGCGATCAGGGATTTAAAAGGGTCGTAAACTTTTTCCGGCTTTCCATAAGGCACATCGCCCATGGCAACGAAGGAAAACTTCTCCTGCGCCTGAGCGGAAAATATGGTCGGGAGCGTCACGAGCGCGGCAAGCGCGGCGGTTTTCATGAAGGAGGACATAGCGGTTCTTTCCATAGATTGATTGGTTTCAGACCATTTTCTATGTCGAGTCGGTTTCGACTTTGTGACAGCCAGATTACAGATTGATGGCATTGTTCACTGGTGCTTCGACGGCGGCTAAGCCGTCAGCCGTGGATCCCCGACTTTAACCACCTCATTTGTATCAGCCGATTTTGAAATCGCCTCCAAAACCGCAATGCCGTGAACGGAGTCGTCCGGCGGTACCGGGAAACGGGTCGATCCGGTTATGGCATCGGCAAAAGCTTCCAATTCGGCGCATTCTATATCGGCTTTTTCGAAGGACCTAGTCGCGACCACTTTATCCAGGTCACTGACCAACAGTTCGTCTTTCCCCCGCATCTCGATCCACCCCTTGGAACCCAACGCCTGCACCCGCCAATATTCACCCGTCGCCATAATCGTCGAGAGATACCCTGTACCGCCGCCGGCAAAACGCAGGAGGACGGACGTCGTGTCGTCCATCTCATTCACGGTTTCCCGCCGGTCGCTCATGGCATAGACCGTCCGGACCGTTCCGAGAAAACTAATCATCAGGTCGAGGCTGTGCATACCCCGGGCAACCATGCCGCCGGCAGGGTTAGCGTCGCGGGTCATCCGCCAAATACCCGGCGGCGTTCGGAGCGCCGTGGCGCCTGAGAACTGACATTCCATATGGAGCAGAGTGCCGATTTGATCGGCACCGATGCGGGCGTGCATGTCACCGATCGCCGGCAGAAAGCGCCGATTGAATCCGACGGCGAGAGTGACGCCCGCCCGCTCGCAGGCCGCCCGTGCCGCCTCGGCTTCACGGCTGTTGAGCGTGATCGGTTTCTCCACGAACACATGTTTGCAGGCACCAGCGGCGGCCTCGATCTGACCGGCATGGAGCCAAGGCGGCGTCGCGATGACAACGGCATCGACGGCCGGATCCCTAACGACAGCCCCAAAATCATCGGTCAGTCGGATATCCTGTTCCGACGCAAGCGCCCCATAGGATGCCGGGTTGCGGACC
>JAQCKY010000334.1 GCA_027592155.1 Pseudomonadota bacterium | reverse complement strand
CGGAATATCTGTCATTTCTATGCTCAAGTCTGAAATAATCTCCAGCGTAGTTTTCTCTATCGTCGTCGTAAATACTAATACGTAAGACGGGCGCCAGAATGGACGCCTCCAACAATATGGGGAGTGCCAACAATGTTTTTTCATATTCAGCTCATCGACGACCCCACCGTCCCGGAGAAACGCGCCGCGTACCGTGAAGCGCACTGGGCGTATTTCGATGCGCACCGCGATCATTTTGTCGCGCGCGGCGCGACGGTGACCGACGATTTCGAGGGTTTTCTCTCGAGCGTCCTGTTTGTGGAATTCGACGGGTGGGACGAGGTGCGCGCCTTTATCGACAACGAGCCCCTCAACAGCAACGGCGTCTATCGGGAGGTCCGCATCCGCCGCTGGACCAATGCGATCAAGCGCAACCAGCGGGACTTTCCACGGCGGGAGGACCAGACCTACTGGTATATCAGAGGCTTTGGCAAACCCGGCGCCAACGACCGGCGCAATGAGCTGCTGGACGCCCATCTCGCCTATTTCAAACCCTACGATGAAGAACATTTTATTGCCCGAGGCGCCGTACTAAGCGATGACGGCACGCTATGGGACGGCAGCGCCAATCTGATCGCGCTGCCCAGCCGCGCCGATGTCGAGGCGTTTCTGTCGACGGAGCCGTTTTACAGCAACGGGCTTTACGAGAACGTCCTGGTCGAACGCTACAAATTCGGCGGCCGCCCCGGTCAGGTGGCCTGACCCCTTGGTGAATCGCATCGCAGCGCCCCATTCCCGATTGCTCGCGCTTCGACATCACCCGACGCTCCTGGGACATTGTTGATCCAAATCAACGTGTGCGGCCACTGAGAGGGGAATAATAGCAACCGCACCTTAGTACCCTTCGAAGGAGTTCTCGTATGACCCAAGACCGAACCAAAGGCTCGATCCGGGAAGCGGTCGCCGTCTTCGACAACGCGAAATCGCTCGAAGATGCCATCGCAGAGCTTCAAAGTTCCGGTTTCGACCGGGCGGAGATCAGCCTCCTCGCCGGCGAGCACGCCATCGAAGAAAAGCTGGGTCATCTTTATGCCAAAACGGAAGATATTGAGGACGATCCGGACGTCCCCAGCGTCGCCTATATTTCGAGCGAGTCGATTGGCGGTGCGGAAGGGGCACTGATCGGAACGCCGATGTATATCGCGGCGGTCACCGCCGCCGGCGTTATGACCGCTGCCGGTGGCCCACTCGCGGCGACCATCGTGGCGATGCTGGCGGCCGGGGGCGCCGGGGCGGCTATCGGCGGCATCCTTGCCTCCCTGACCGGTCAACATCATGCCCGCTATTTGCAGGAACAGCTTGACCATGGAGGCCTGCTTCTCTGGGTCCATACACGCGACGAAAATCGCGAAAAGCGGGCAATGGAAATCCTATCAAAACATTCGGCCCACGACGTGCATGTTCACGGACGACCGGGCATAGGCGGCTGATATCAACTTGTTACGAAAGAAGGGAAAATCACATGTCGAGCGGCGGATTGCATGCCCCACGGGAACGCCTTAGCAAAGAAACGCTGTCGATGCATCAGGCGATTGTCTCGGTAATGGAAGAGCTGGAAGCGGTTGATTGGTATCGTCAAAGAGCCGATGACTGCGATGATGAGGCCCTAAAAAATATCCTGCTTCACAACATGCGGGAAGAAATCGAGCATGCCTCAATGGTGCTGGAATGGTTGCGTCGCAACAGTGAGGATTTCGACCGGGAATTGAGGCAGTATCTGTTTTCCGACCGAGATATTACGGCCCAGGAAAAAGAGTAAAACATGAGCGAGCAGACCGTCGATGCTCTGACGCTTATCGATGGCCCAGCGGTCCGCGATGTTTGACTGAACTTGCAGGACGCCTCGCAAAACCGTCACTTGCCCGCGTTTCGTCAATGCCTCGAAAGACACGGAAACAGAACCGAATTGAGACGCCCCCGCCGCAATGGCGTTTGATGTCACTGGGCATCCATGTTTAGCTGGCGACGTTCGTTTAGGAACACATGCTCACGAATTTGGGCAAAATAGATATATTAGGGAGATTTCGACGATGACCAAACTGCGTTCCACAATTACCGCCTGTGCGGCGGCAGCTCTCGCTAGCATGGCGACGATGCCCGCGCACAGCGCCGACATGGCCGAGATGTACAAGGGCAAGACCATCAAGATCCTGTTCGGCTTCAGCGTCGGCGGGACCTATGGCCAGTATTCGCTGATGATGTCGGAATATCTTGGCAAGCACATCCCCGGCAATCCGAACATCATCATCCAGTCGATGCCCGGTGCCGGCGGTTTGAAGGCGAGCAACTATGCCAGCACTGTCATGCCCAAGGACGGCTCTCACCTGTTCATGCCGCCGGACTCGATCGTCATCAACCAACTGCTTCGCCCGAAGGCGGTGCGCTATGACGCGACGAAATTCACCTGGCTCGGCAATGCGATCGAATCCAATTCCGTCATCGCCATCACCAAACGTTCCGGTGTCAAATCCTGGGACGACGTCCTGAAGCGCGAAGTCATCATGGCCTCGACCGGCAAGGGATCGCAGACCAACCTCGTACCGATGATGCTCAACGGCGTGTTCGGCGCAAAATTCAAGGTCGTCATGGGTTACAAGGGCTCTCGCGGCTCGACCCATGCGATGGAGCTCGGCGAGGCGCAAGGCGTTTCGCTGACCTGGCTGACCCTCAAGAAAAACCGCGGCAACTGGTTCGACGACAGCAACCACCCGACCAAGGCTATCCCGGTGATCCAGGTCGGCTTCACACCGGAACCCGATCTGAAAGGCGTGCCGATGGCGAACGAAATTGCCAAAACCGATGAAGACCGTCAGATCGTCAATTTCATCGCCACGCTCGGCCCGATCGGCCGCGGTCTCACGACGCCGCCGGGCACGCCGAAGGAGATTCCAATGGCGCTGCGCAAATCCTTCGATGCGCTGATGACGGACAAGGACTTCATTGCCTCCACGGTCAAACGGAAGCTGAAGATCCAGCCGAAATCGGGCGCCGAGGTTCAGGCGATTGTCGCGGACATCATGAAGATCAAGCCGGCCACCGTGGCCCGTGCCCGCAAGGCAATCTTCGGCAAATAAACCTCAGACCACACTCAGAAAAACGGCCGGTTAATCATACCGGCCGTTTTTTTGTTTACTGCAATCAACCGCTAAACCGCGTTCTCCCAGCTCGCCGGCAGGACGCCCTGCTCGAAAGCGCGTTCGGTGTAATACTTCCAAAGCTTGACCGCATGGTTGTTGCGGTCGAACCGCTCCTCGAAAATATCGAGCTCTTCCTCCGACATGCCGATGACCGGGCCGAGGCGCGTCGCCTCGAGCTGCGCTTTGGCGTTGCGATCGAACTGGATGCCGTCAATCAGCAGTTCCGGGATCGATTCCGACGCCAGCACAATGCCATGTGCACGCAGCAGAACCGCATTGCACTCCCCCATCGTCTCGGCCATCGCAGCGCCAAGCTCGGGCGAGCTGATATGCGCCGTGTCGGGATGGGTCGGCACGCCGGTGCGCCAGCGATAGCCGTGATTGATCACCATCTTGAGCTGCGCGCCTTCGGCGATGGTAAACAGGATCGGTACCATCGGGTGGGCATGCAGCACGGCGTTCACATCCGGCCGCACCTTGTAGATCTCCGAATGAATGTGGAATTCACTAACCGGCCGCGTCCCTTTGGGCCCGGCGATAATTTCACCGTCGAAGCCAAGCGTGAACAGATCATCCGGCACGAGCTGTGCCCTGCTGGCGTGGATGCCCTGGATCAGAAAACCGGAATTATCCGGCAGCCGGGCGGAGACATGACCACTATGGTCGAGAATTTTGAGATCGTTGAACAGCCGGGTGCAGGCGGCGACGGAATGATGCAGGGAGTCGATCGATTGGGAGATCGTATCAGGCACGCTGGTATCCTTCCTGTGTGGTCGGGGGATGGTCGCGCTTCCATAATTCGGCGAGCGCGCCGCGATCGAGCTTGCCGCGCGGATTCTTCGGCAGGCTCTCGAGAAAAATAATTTCCTTTGGCATCTTTGCCTCCGGCAGGGCTGAGCGGCAATGGTTGAGCATTTCCTCCGTACTCGGCGAAATACCGGCGAGGCAGGCGA
>JAQCKY010000333.1 GCA_027592155.1 Pseudomonadota bacterium | reverse complement strand
AATGCGCTTGATCTGCTTCACCACCGTCTCAGGTTTGCCGCAAAGGACCGTGCCGTCTTCAATGGCGTCGGCGATGCTGCGCGACTTCGCATGGGCCAGTCGTTTGAGAAAATATTCCCGGTTCTCTTGGGTTTCAAAGAAACGGGTTTTCTGCAAGACAATGCGCTGGGCCTCGCGCTGAGGCGCCATCAAGGTCGAGTTAAAGTACTTTACGCCGGCTTCCAGCGTCCTTTGAGCCTCTTCATCGGTATCGGCGATGCAGGTGTGAAAACCGCACAGGATATGCTCAGGACCCGGCTCCCACCCGGTCTTTCTGGCCTCGTCGATATAGGCTTCGATGACCTTGCGGCCTTCCTCCAGATTCGGAATGAACACCATGCCCAACATCGCATGATGGCGTGCAGCGAACCGGGCCGAATCCGGGTTGCCGCCGGACATCAAGATCGGCGGGTGGGGCTGTTGGCGCGGCCGTGGCCAGATTGACACCGCGCGATGCTGGTAGTGCTTTCCCTCCCAGCCGAAAGCCGTGGGCTCCGTCCAGGCTTTTTTAATGAGCTGCGCAGCCTCTGAGAGCCGCTCGCGGGAGTCATCGGGCGAGATGCCGTAGGCGATATATTCATGGGGAATGCCGCGCATGAAACCGCACATAAGCCGCCCGCCGCTGATGACGTCCAGCATAGCGTATTCTTCCGCGACCCGGATCGGGTTGAGCAGAGGGACCAAATTGCCGAACATCGCCACGCGAATTGTGCTGGTCTTTTGGATGATCGCCGAGCCGATGAGATTGCAGTTGTTCATCATGCTGTAGGGGCTGAAATGATGTTCATTGCAGCCGACGGAATCCCAGCCACACTCTTCGGAATATGCCATCGTATCGATGTAGGTCTTATAGACATCCGTCGCCTCGACCGGATCGAACTCCCGGTTGTCGACCGGCCAGGGATCGTCACGCTCCGGAAATTTGTCCCAGGGCATCAAGTGGAAATAGTTAAAGCGCATCGGGTCTCCCCGTCGGATCAATGTTCCAGAATTTGGCTCAGGAACAGTTTTGTCCGATCATTTTCGGGTGCAGTAAAAAATTTGTCAGGCGTATTCTGCTCGATAATCTCGCCGACATCCATGAAGATTACGCGGTCGGCCACACGATTGGCGAAACCCATTTCGTGGGTAACTACCAACATGGTCATACCGGTCTCGGCCAGCTCGATCATGGTATCGAGAACTTCTTTGATCATCTCCGGATCCAGCGCCGAGGTGGGTTCATCGAAAAGCATTATTTTGGGCTGCATGCAAAGCGAACGGGCAATGGCGACCCGCTGTTGCTGACCACCGGACAACTGTCCGGGGAACTTGGCGGCCTGCTCGGGGATCTGGACCCGCTCCAAATACTGCATGGCAATCGCCTCGGCTTCTTTTTTCGGGGTCTTACGGACCCAGATCGGCGCCAGGGTACAGTTTTCCAACACCGTCAGATGGGGGAACAGGTTAAAATGCTGAA
The DNA here is from genome assembly GCA_027592155.1 of Pseudomonadota bacterium. Taxonomy (GTDB): domain Bacteria; phylum Pseudomonadota; class Alphaproteobacteria; order Rhodospirillales; family UBA2165; genus JAQCKY01. The sequence goes on along the minus strand of JAQCKY010000333.1, from coordinate 2,638 downwards.
ATACCATGCCGACTTCGCTGCGAACCTGCTCAATATTCTTGAGATCGCCGGTGAGCCTCGTTCCGTCCACCGTGATGCTGCCCTGTTGATGCGGCTCGAGACGGTTAATGCACCGGATCAAGGTCGACTTTCCAGATCCGGACGGCCCGCAGATGACGATGCGTTCGCCGGCGTAGACCCGCAAATTGATATTCTTCAGAACATGGAATGCGCCGAACCATTTATGCATTCCCTCAATTTCGATCACCACTTCGGAATCGTTCTTTGACGATTGAAGCGTGGCATCTTTGACATCTTGGAGTGTGGTTTCGGCCATCTGGGTCTCCGTCAATGCTCGGTCTTCAACTGCTTCTCCAGCCATATGGAATAGCGCGACATGGCAAAGCAGCTGATGAAGAAGAACAGCGCAACAAAAAGATAAGTTTCCGTGGAAAGTCCAACCCAATTGGCGTCCGCCAGAACCGCCTTACTAATCCCAAGTGGATCCAGAAGGCCGATAATCACCACGAGGGTCGTGTCTTTATAGAGGGCGATGAAGGTGTTCACGATTCCCGGAATCGAGATTTTCAGCGCCTGGGGCAGCGTAATCAAATAGGTGGTTCGCCAGTAAGACAGCCCCAAGGCATCCGCTGCCTCGTATTGGCCCCGGGGAATTGCTTGCAGACCGCCGCGTATGACCTCGGCGATATAAACGGAAGCAAACAAGGTCACCATGATGAGAACACGCACCAAGAGATTGAAAGTCGTTCCCGGCGGCAGAAAGAAGTTCAGCATGGTCGATGCCACGAACAAAAGGGTAATCAACGGCACGCCGCGGAGAAGTTCGATAAAGCTGATGCAGATAATCCGGATCGACAGCAATCGGGACTGCCGTCCGAGCGCCAGGAGTATGCCGATCGGTAAAGACGCGACGATCCCGGTGACGCCGACGATGAGGGTGAGCATAAAACCGCCGAAGCTTTGCGTGTCAACAACTTCCAGGCCAAATCCACCCCGGATGAGCCAGGCGGCAATGAACGGATAGGCCAGCGAGAACCAAAACATCTGCCGCCGCATCGGCGTCTTGTCGAACAGGATCGGCGCCAGGGCAACAAACATCAGGACAAACGCCAAGTTGGGGCGCCACTGTAGCTCGGTCGGGTAAAAACCGTAGGTAAACTGATCGATGCGGACCCTGATAATCGCCCAGCAGGCACCCGTTCCGGCGTTTTGACAGTCGATACGGGAGCCGGCATGCCACACAGCATCCAGCAGCATCCAGCCGATCAGGCTATTCACCAACCCATAGGTCAACCAGATGCCGAGCAAGGTGAAGATACTATTGGTCCAGGACGAGAATAAGTTCGCGCGCAGCCATCCGACCCAGCCCGTCGAGCCCGGCGGCGGCGGTAAATCCGGGTGCTGTCCCGGCGCGTAAGTTTCTGTCTTTACATCCGCCATCATCAACGTTCCACCAACCGGACACGGTTATTGTACCAGTTCATAAAGGCTGAAATTGACAGTGAAATGCTCAAATAGATCAGCATCACCAGGATCATCGCTTCCATCTCGCGGCCGGTCTGGTTGAGCGTAATTCCGCCGAGCGTGGCGACCAGATCCATGTAACCGATGGCGATGGCAAGAGATGAGTTCTTGGTGAGGTTCAAATATTGAGACGTCAGCGGTGGAATAATCACCCGTAAGGCCTGGGGAACCACGACCAGGGTCAACACCCGATTGGGACGGAGACCGAGCGATGCCGCGGCCTCTGTTTGGCCTTGATGAACGGCCAGGATTCCAGCTCGGACCGTCTCGGCGATAAATGCCGAGGTGTAGATCGACAAGGCCCAGGTCAGGGCAATTAACTCGGGAATGAGCGATATACCGCCCTGAAAGTTAAATCCGGCGAGTTTGGGTATGTCCAGGGATATGGGCGATCCACTGGCAAAATAGGCGCCGACCGTTACAACAACGATCACCGCTAGGCCGATTCTCAACGCGGGAAGTTGTTGCCCGGTATTTTCCTGCCGTTTTTTGGCGTAGCGATGGATAAAGATCGCGGCGATCACGCTCGCCAGGAACGCAACGGAAACGATCCCCGCGCCATCTTCCAGAATCGGCTTGGGGCTGAATATGCCCCGGTTGGTCAGAAAAACGGTGCCGCCGATATCGATCGCCTGGCGGGGCCGGGGCATCGTATTGATGATGATGCCATGCCAGAAAAGAATATGAAGCAGCAACGGTATGTTGCGGGTTACCTCGATATAAACATAAGCAATTCGGGAAATTAACCAGTTATTCGAGAGCCGAATGGCGCCGAGGATGAAGCCCATGACGGTCGCGAACACAATGCCAATGCCGGCGACGAGAAAAGTATTGAGCAGCCCGACAACCGATGCCCGGAGATGGGTATCTTGGTTGTTGTACGCGATAAGGCTCTGGTTGATGTCGTAATTGGCGGGCAGCGTCCAAAGAAATTCAAAGCCAAAGGATTTGTTCAACGAGGCAAAGTTTGCGACGACATTGCTGATCAGCCAGGTAACCGTCAGAAAGAAGGCCAGAACCACCAGAATTTGAATGGCGACGCCGCGGAAATTTTCGTCGCGCCAGATCTGGCTGAGCCTAAACCCACCTGGCGGCATGATTGTTTCTGCACTGC
>JAQCKY010000332.1 GCA_027592155.1 Pseudomonadota bacterium | reverse complement strand
AATCGCTTCGAATGAAGAAAACCTAAAAAAATATTGGTCCAAAGCAGTTGCGATTACAACAGTATCCTGCTTTGCCTATAGGCATTGACTGGTTACCAGAATATTGTCAGTCGCCTGGGAAATGGCAGGCGGTTTTATGTCGGTCATTTTTTGTCCCCCGGGACTCGAGATCAGGGCCAGTTACGCGGCAGATTTCCTGGACTTTTGCGCAGCGCGATTGAAACACGCAGCCGGTCGGAAATTGAAGGGGACTAGGGACATCCCCAGCTAGTACATTACGTGAACGTCTTTTTCCGGCGCCCGGTCTGGGAACTGCGGCGATCAGTGCCCTCGTATAGGGATGTTGAGGGTTAACAAAAACTGATTCGGCCAATCCCGTTTCAACGATTCGGCCCAGATACATGACGGCGACCCTGTCAGCGAGGTGCCGAACGACCGCGAGGTCATGGCTAATGAAGATGAGGGAGTGCCCGCGCGTCTCGCGTAGTTCCAGCAGAAGGTTCAAAATTTGACTCTGAATGGATACATCCAGGGCGCTGAGCGGCTCGTCGGCAATGATGAGTGTTGGGTCGGCAACGATGGCTCTGGCAATCGCGATTCGTTGTCTTTGTCCGCCGCTAAACTGATGGGGATAGCGCTCCAGGTCATCGGATTTTAGTCCGACCGCGAGCGTCGCCGCCTCGGCCTGATCTCGACGCTCCGATTTCTGGCCAATGTTATGAATGACCAACGGCTCGGCAATGATCTCGCCTGCCGTCAGGCGGGGATTGAGCGAACCGAAGGGATCTTGGAACACCAATTGAACCTGACGCCGAACTGCCGCGCGGTTGGCCGCCGATAGGTTCAGCAATGACTCGCCGTTAAACCACATCCATCCCGCTGTTGGTTTGTGAAGCAAGGTGAGTGTCTTTGCGAGGGTGCTTTTGCCGCAGCCGGATTCTCCGACGATCGCAAGGGTCTCCCCTTGGGCAACCGTCAGATCGACGCCGTTAAGGGCGTGGACGGTTCCGTATCGGCGTCCAAAAAGCCCGGATCCTTTGAGCGAGAAATGCTTTACCAGCCCGCGGGTTTCAAGGAGCGGCGCCACCGTCATGACACATCCGTCGATGCGTTGAAGCAGGCTGTTCTGTGGTCGAGCCCGGAGAGAGCGGGGACCGCGTTCTCGCAGTGCTGATCAGAGATCAGGCAGCGTGGTGCAAATCGGCAGCCGGGTGTGACTTGCCGAAGATCGGGCACCGATCCGGCGATGGTCGGCAACCGACGTCCGCGGCGATCTGGCCTTGGCAGCGTATCCAAAAGGCCTTGTGTATAGGGGTGACGGGGATCGTTGAACAAGTCATCCGACGGCGCCGTCTCCACAATCCGCCCGGCATACATGACCATAACGTCGTCGGCGATTTCCGAAACAACGCCGAGGTTATGGCTGATGAAGATAATCGACATGCGATGTTGATCCTGGAGCGCTTGGATTAAATCCAGAATTTGCGCCTGGATTGTGACGTCAAGAGCCGTCGTTGCCTCATCGGCAATCAAAATGTCCGGTTTGCAGGCAAGAGCCATGGCGATCATCGCCCGTTGCCGCATCCCACCGGATAGTTGGTGGGGGTAGGCGTTGACGCGTGAGGCTGGATCGGGAATCTGGACTTCCTCCAACGCCGCTACCGCACGTTCCATGGCCTGGTCACGGGGCATGCCCTCGTGAATCTGGAAAACCTCTGCAATTTGATCGCCGATGGAATAGACCGGATTCAATGCCGTCATTGGTTCCTGAAAGATCATGGCGATGCGGTTTCCCCTGATCCCCTGAACCGCATGATCCGGCATTGTCAAAATATCGTCACCCCGGTAACGAATACTCCCTGCCGTTATGCGGCCTGGCGCCTGAACCAAATTCAAAATCGCCAAGGCGATTGTCGACTTGCCGCAGCCGGATTCACCGACGACGCCCAATGTCCGGCCCGTCCTTAAGACAAGCGATACCTCATCGACGGCCTTAAGGGCCGAACCGTCGCTCTGATATTCTACGCAGAGGACGTCGATCTCGAGCAAAGGCGCTTCGCCCTCTCGGATACTTTCGACAGCGCCTGACCGTTTTTGGGTGACGATGGTCATATCGGCGGACTTATATCCCAGTGTGAGGCCTATACCAGCGCGATTCGCCAACCGGCCGCAATATCAGGGCGACCGGTTAGGCGCGCCGGCGGGAACAACCCGTTCGTGAGCGAGGTCCGGTTCACCGGTTTGAGACAGCAGGGCCGCGCGGGTTTTATCGCGTAAACTAACCGCCGCGCTCCATTGATCGACCCCGTCTATCTCGTTCCCGACGACGATGGGCGGACCAATGAGAATACGAACCGAACCGGGCCGCGGAAGGACCATCTTGTCTCGTAATATATGACGGGTCCCCCGAATGGCGACGGGGATGATCGGCGCGCCGGTTTGCGCCGCCGCGATAAAGGTGCCCATCTGAAACGGCAGCAAGCCCGGCATCCGCGAGAACGTTCCTTCGGGAAAATAGATGACCCGGCCGCCATCGCGGATCGTGTTTGTAATTTTTGCCGCGTCCGCCAGGCTCTGCTCGGCCGCGAAGCGTTCGACAAACAATGCGCCGAGCCTGCGCAAGAAAATCCTCGGAACGAAATTTCCAACCAACTCGCCTTTGACGACGAAGCTAAACCGCTCCGCCAAACCGGCTACCAGCGCCACGCCGTCCAAATAACTCGAATGGTTTGCGGCCAAGATCATCGGCCCCTGCCGCGGTAAGTTTTCGATCCCGTCTACCTGAACTGTCAGTCGAGTCAGCATCTGCATCAGGCGCACCGCGGTACGAGCAATACGCCAAGAGAGTTCGGGATTAGGCACCAATGAAACCAATATCCAGGCTAGCGGCGAAACGGCCAATAATACAAACCAGGCATAGATGCCGAATGTCCGGTGCGCGGCGATGCTCAGATATCGTCTCGCCCATGGTAGGACACTACTGAGGCCCATGCGTATGAGTTGCCAACGAACATTGTTGGTTGATCCGCCCGCATGGCCCGTCTCAAAAAGCGTCTTTGCGGCTTGTCGGCGGATCTTTCCCGACGAGGTCTTTGGCACGCTGCGCGGTGGAACCAGGGAGACCACATCCGGCGGCATCCCGATGACGTCGATTGAAAGTTCGCTGATCGCGACCCGCATTTTTTCCTGGGCGTCGGGATCGCGCCGTCGAAATTCCGCCATCACGACGAGCCGTTCGGTCCCGGTTTCCGGATCGGGGCTTCCAAACGCCGCGACGCTGCCCTGTTGGATGCCGTCAAGATTGCCGACAGCTTCTTCCAGTTCGACGGGGAAAATGTTCCGCCCGCCGCGGATAATCATATCCTTAACGCGGCCGGTAACGAACAATTCGCCGTCGACGGTATAGCCGAGGTCTTTGGAATCCCGCCATTCACCGTCAAACAAAGCTGCCGTTGCTTCCGGGTTTCTGAAGTATCCGCTGGTTGCGGATGGCCCTTGAAATTCGATGCGGGCTTGGACACGATCCGGCACCTCCTGTCCGGAATCGTCGACGAGACGAATTTGATGGCCCGGTATCGGAAAGCCACAGCCCGGTAGTGCGATGGCGCGGGGATCATCCCGCTCAATCGTCTCGGCCCGTCCTTTGCTCATTAAGGCATCCCGGTCGATATAATCGATCTTCGGCCCCCGTGTCAGGGGCGGGAAGGCAAGGCCGACACAATTTTCCGCCAAACCGTAAACCGGCATCATTGCCTCGCGCCGAAACCCTTGCGCGGCAAAGCGGTTGCAGAATTTATCGAGGGTTTTCGGGCTGACGGCTTCCGCCCCGTTGAAAGCAACCCGCCAGCAGGACAAGTCCATGTCCGCCAGGGTCGCGTCAGGGATACGGCTGATGCAGGCTTCATAGGCGAAATTGGGTGCGCCTGAAATCGTGCCCCGGTACCGGTGGATTGCCTGCAACCAGCGTTCAGGCCGGGCCAGAAACGTCAGAGGCGACATAATGACAAGCGGGATGGCGAAATAGAGAGGACCGAACCAGGCACCGATCAGTCCCATGTCATGGTAAAGGGGCAACCAACTGACCATGACGTCGTCGGGTTTTACCTCCAGCGCTTGGCCCATAGAGCGGACATTTGCCACCAG
>JAQCKY010000331.1 GCA_027592155.1 Pseudomonadota bacterium | reverse complement strand
GTCCCAAAAACCTGCTTCTTCCGTCGGCGCCGATTGCGGCGAAGTCGCGGTTTGGGTTTGCGTGCCGGGTAACGCCCGGGATGCGATCCCCCGATGGGCTTCAATCATGATTTCCCGCCAGACCTTTGCCGGCAGCTCCCCTCCGGTGACGCGTTTCATCGGTGAGTTATTGTCGTTCCCGAACCATATCCCCGCGATGAGGTCAGCCGAGTAACCGATGAACCAGGCGTCACGGAAGTCCTGACTGGTGCCCGTCTTACCGCCAAGTGGGTGGTTGAAGCCGGCAGCTTTTCCGGTGCCCCGCTCTATCACAGCCGTGAGCATGTGGTTCATGTACCCCGCCTCACGGGTTGAAATTACCCGTCCCGGGCCGTCACCGCTGCGACGGTAGACAGCTCTGCCGTTCGATTCCGATATCGATGCGATGCCGTAAGGCCAGATCCCATAGCCCCCGTTTGCAAACGGGCCGTAGGCCGCGGTTAGTTCAATCAGGCTGACATCGCCGGTGCCGAGCGCCAGTCCAAGGTCATTTGGCAGGGGGGATGTTAGTCCAAATTTTCGAGCCAGCCCGACGATCCTCTTTTTCCCGGCCCGCTCCGCCACTCTGACCGCGACCGTATTGATCGACCCTGCCAGGGCGTCGCCCAAGCTCATTTCACCGCGGTACCGGCCGTCGTAATTCTTCGGCGACCAATTGCCGATCGTAATGGGCCCATCGATCAGCCGGCTCTCCGGGGTCAAACCGGCTTGCAGGCCGGCCAAATACACCACCGGCTTGAACGCTGAGCCCGGTTGCCGCCGCGCCTGGGTCGCCCGGTTGAACTGGCTCCGAATGTAGTTTCGCCCGCCGACCATAGCCCGAACGGCACCGTCCGGACCCAAGGCGAGAAACGCGGTTTCACTGACGTTCAAGGTTCTCCCAGAATCTGCCAAGGCGCGCTCGACGGCACGTTCGGCAACCCGTTGAAGCCGGGCATCCAGTGTGGTGCGGACCGTAATCGCCCCCGGCGACGGGCCGACATATCCCGGCAACTGCTCCAGCACCCAATCGACAAAATAGGCGCCGTGCTGGCCTTGAACAGAAGCGGAGCGGAATCGGGCCCGGGCGGGGTCGGCCCGTTTTGCCTCCGATTCAGCCAAAAATCCGGCTTCGGCCATCGCCTGAAGAACCAATCTCGCCCGCTGAGCGGCACCATCGGGGTTTTTAAGAGGATTGAGCCGACTGGGCGCTTTCAGCAAACCGGCCAGAATCGCAGACTGTTCCAGCGACAACCGCTTTGCCGAAATGCCGTAATACCGCCGGGCCGCCGCGTCGATGCCATACTGACCAGCCCCGAAATAAACCCGATTGAGATAGATCGACAAAATTTGGTCTTTGGTAAATTTATGCTCCAACCATAGCGCCAGTAAGGCCTCCTGCGCTTTGCGTTTGAACGTGCGCTCGGGGGTCAAGAACAGGTTTTTGGCCGCTTGTTGGGAAATCGTGCTGCCGCCCTGCACAATCCGGCCGGCACGAAGATTGGTGATCATCGCCCGCGCCAGTCCAAATAAATCCACACCGCCATGGTTGTAAAATCGGCGATCTTCGATGGCCAGGACAGCTTGCACCATATGGAGCGGTAACTGAGATACCATGACCGTGTCGGCGATTTCACCGCCCCGCGTCGCCAAGACCGACCCATCAGCGGCGAGGATTCTAATCGACGGTCGCGAGGGAACCGCCAAAGCCTCATCGACAGACGGCAGATCATAGGCAAAATAGGCCGTAACAATGCCGACAGCGACGATGCCCCAGATCGCGGTCGTCGCCCCCCATTTACCGATCGCCAACCACAGCCGCCGTCGGCCTCCGGCCCGGCGCTTTGATGGTGTGGCTCTCGAAGATGATTTAGGCGTGGATTTAGGCGATTTCCCGCGCCTGCTGACGACAGGCTTCGGGCCCGCAGAGCCGAGAGACTTCGCGCGTGATTTCTTACCGCCCCCGCCTGAGGGGCGCTTCATTGCCGGTTTCTTCGCCATGCCTCAATGTCACGGATTTGCCGTTAGGAAATGGTTAACAAATCCTCAATGGACGGCCGATCATACCGGTTTCCGGACGCGGTCTTTGGGATCAAACGTCAAGGTTAGTGACGTTGAGAGCATTCGCCTGAATGAACTCACGGCGAGGTTCAACCACATCGCCCATCAATGTTGAAAAGACCTCCTCGGCCTCATCCGCCTGGCTGGTCTTCACCTGAAGCAGCGTTCTCGCATCCGGATCCAGCGTTGTCTCCCAAAGCTGATCGGGGTTCATCTCCCCCAATCCTTTATAGCGTTGCATGGAGACACCTTTGCGTCCGAGTTCCATCACCCGGTCAACCAAATCGACCGGCCCGGTTATAATGTAGGACTCCTCTTTAGAAAGCAGTGCCCCGTGCCGTGAATAAGTGCTTTGCAAAATCGCCGCCTGCTCATCGATTGCGCGCGCTTCGGTGCTCCGGATCACCGAACCGTCGATGATAAAGGGCCCCTCGGGCACGCCCCGCAGCATCCGGGTGAAGGAGAGCCCGCCATCGGCAACCGTTTCCGCGGCCCAGCCCCGCTCAATTTCGCTTTCCAGGGCATCGAGGCGTTTCGCAATATATTCCGCCGCCCCCGCAGCTTGCTCTGGATCGGACAATATTTCCGGGTTCAAAACGCCCAGAATCGCCGCTTGCTCAACGATTTTCAGGGGCACACGATTAACCAACCCGGTGAGCTGACGTTTGACTGATCGAGCATCCTCGACCAGTTTTTTGAGATCATTGCCAAGAACTTCGTCGCCGGAATGCAATCGAAACACAGCGTCTTTAATACCGGCCTCAATCAGATATTCCTCCAGGGCCCGGTCATCCTTCAGATAAACTTCCGAGTTACCGAGCTTCGCCTTATAGAGAGGCGGCTGAGCGATGTAGAGAAAACCGCGTTCCAGCAGTTCGGGCATCTGACGGTAGAAGAATGTCAGCAATAGCGTGCGAATGTGACTACCGTCCACATCGGCGTCCGTCATGATGATGATCTTATGATAGCGCGCTTTTTCGACATCGAAATCTTCCGGCCCGATCCCGGTGCCCATGGCCGTGATCAAGGTGCCGATTTCCGTTGAGCTCAGCATCTTATCGAACCGCGCCCGCTCCACATTGAGGATTTTACCGCGCAACGGCAGAATTGCTTGATTAGAGCGATTGCGGCCCTGTTTGGCCGATCCACCCGCGGAATCACCCTCGACGATGAACAATTCGCTGAGAGCCGGATCCTTTTCCTGACAATCGGCCAGCTTCCCGGGCAACGACGAGATATCGAGCGCACCTTTGCGCCGCGTCAATTCACGCGCCTTGCGGGCCGCCTCCCGGGCAGCCCCGGCCTCGACGACCTTGCTGATAATTTTTTTGGTTTCAGCGGGATGTTCCTCGAACCACTGAACCAGCCGGTCGCTGATAATTGTCTCAACCACGGGCCGAACCTCGGATGACACCAGTTTTTCCTTGGTTTGGGAAGAAAATTTGGGGTCCGGGACCTTAACCGACAGCACGCAGGTTAATCCTTCCCGGGCGTCATCGCCGGTTATACTGACTTTCGCCTTTTTCGCCTGGGCATCGGCATCGGCAAAGTTATTGATGGTCCGGGTCAGGGCCCCTCTAAAGCCGGCCAAATGGGTGCCGCCATCCCGCTGCGGGATGTTGTTGGTAAAACACAGCGTATTTTCGTGATAGCTGTCGTTCCACTGCAATGCCGCTTCGACGACGATGTCATCCTTCTCGCCGATAATTGCAATTGTCGGATTGATTTCGTTCTTCGAGCGATCAAGATAGACCACGAACTCGGCCAAGCCACCTTCGTAATGCAGATCGACAACGTGCACCTCCACATGGCGCGCGTCGGTCAGTTTCAAATAGACGCCGGAATTCAAAAAGGCGAGCTCCCGCAAGCGATGCTCAAGCGTGGCAAAATCGTAATCGGTATTGGTGAAAACCTCTTTGGACGCCAAAAAGGTAATCTGACTACCGGTGCGCTCACCGGCGTCCCCGACAACTTTTAAGGGTTCGACCACATCGCCGTCGGCGAACCGGACCACATGCTCTTTACCGTCCCGCCATACCGTCAACTCCAAACTAACGGAAAGAGCGTTCACAA
>JAQCKY010000330.1 GCA_027592155.1 Pseudomonadota bacterium | reverse complement strand
CCGCGCGCGAATTCATGGGGGCTGTCGAGGCCGCGCAGCGCGATCAGCAAGTTGCCGTTGGGCAGCAGATACCCGTAGTTGGTCGGCCCCGCGTGATGCTTCCATTCATGAACCACCTCACCGGTCATGTTGAGGACGTAGGTGACGCCGTCGCCGCGCAGCGGCGTGTAAATGGTGAAGCCCGGCGTCGCCCGATCCTTGTCGTTGAGGGTGAGGCCGCGTTGCAGATAGCGCATGGTTAGACTCCTGGTTCGCCGTCGAGGCGTCCGCCGGGCCGGCCTTCCTGAACATTATCGTTGCCGCAATTGTAGAGGAAGTCGGAAGAGGGGCAATCGAATCTGTCGTGGCCTCGCGGATTACTGCTGTTTAAACCATACCGGTGCGGCGACTTTCAGGGGGTTTCTATAGTCGTGCTTTATCCCTTAATCGGGCTAGACTGTTTGATGGAGAGGGGCGTCGCCTCACTCATGTGGATGGTACAATCGTGGGGAGGATCGCATGGCGTCACTGGCTTTGGGAATTGGCATGTCCCATGGGCCGAGCATCGAAATGTCTCCGGACACCTGGTCGAAGCTGGCCGAGAAAGACACACGGGATCCTCGGTTTAACTATCAAGAGCTGCTGGCCGAGGCGCCGGAGGGTCTTGGGCCGGAACTCACGGAAGATGTCTTCCGCCGAAAATATACTGCCGCCCACGCGGCAATCGCCACGCTGACCGGCATCTTCGCGAAAACCGCACCCGACATCATGGTTGTCATCAGCAATCCCCACCGCAGCCCCGCGGACGGACATAAACCGGTCATGAGCATCCTTCGCGCGGCCCAGTTTACCGCGCGGGTTCGCAGCACACCGAATTTTGAGGGCTCATCCGACGGCAGACCCGTTGAGGCGGCGGCAACCGAAACGATCGACATCCCCGGCTCTCCCGCGCTCGCCAACCACTTAATCGAGAGCCTGATCGAGGATGGGTTCGACGTCGGCTACATGGACCGGTTACCGGAAGGAAGCTCGCTCGACGGCGCCTTCAGCTTTCCGCAGGAATGGGTGCTCGGCGACATGTCGGTGCCGACCATTCCTTTTCTGTTGAGCCGTGATCTCCCCAATCAAGCCACACCGAAACGGTGCCTAGCGCTTGGCCGCGCGATGCGCCGCGCGATTGACGATTGGTCGAGCGACGCCAAAGTCGCGGTTGTCGCGTCCGGCGGGCTCAGCCATCAGATCGTCGACGCGGAGCTGGACGATCAGGTTATTAAGGCATTTGTCGGCGGCGACATCGATTCCTTAAGCGGCCTGTCTCGAGAGCGTTTGAACAAATCGCCCGGGACGCCGGAAATTCTCAACTAGATTACCGTGGCCGCGGCCGCCGCCCCGGCAACCATGAACCTGGTCGATTATCTCCCCTGCTACCGTTCACTCGCCGGGACCGGCCACGGAATTACCTTCGGCTACTGGCAGTAAGGGGGCTGTCGGCCCAGTGCGACCCCGTCTCCGAATGGCCAATCACGATGAATTTGCGACGCCAACTGGCGTCATTCAATCACGGGCACGCGCCCGGCCGACGGTAGGGAAGCACACGCCGAACTTGGTAAACTCTACGAAACCATTTGTAAGTGGCATATGGATTCACGGAATCATGCCAGGGCATGTAGATTAGGCATCTCGTCCCAAGTGCGCCCCTTGAATGTTCGGCCCGTGCGCTTTTTGTTCACGCCACCCCATTGTTTGAAAAAGAAGTGGAGATCATATTGCTCGCATTGGTCAAAAATTTGATCGACCCAATCTATATCAAGCGGCCTTGATTTTGGCCCGGACTCTCCACCGACGATTGCCCAGTGGATGCCCGACAAATCGTGATCACCTACGGAGCCGATCAAGGGCTCGAACGAGATAAAACGAACCGCCGCCCGACAACGTTTTAGTTCAGCGACGCGGTAAGTAACTCGCTCATCTTCGACCGATGTCCCGAGCCAGACATTTTTAAGGGCGGCTTTTTTCCGTTGCTTCAAAAACTCAGCCATACGTTCGGGTTGTTTGGTCAAGATTTGGAACGTATGCAAATTGGCTTTTTCCATGGTTTGCCAAACACGTTCGACATACTCAAAGGGAATACTGTCTTGGAATAAATCGGACATTGAGTTGACGAAAACCAGTCGGGGTTTTTTCCATTTCAACGGAATATCCAATCTGTCTTCCAGAAGATGCGTGTGGCCGGTCCAGACATATCGGTTGCCGCTCTTCCGTGTCGTACCTCTATAAGACGGATGATCCATCGATTGTAGGCGCGCTGCCATCCGCATGGCGTAGCAGTTAGTGCAACCAGCGGAAAGCACTCGGCATCCCGACACCGGATTCCAGGTCGCGTCGGTCCATTCAATGTCAGATAATCCGGCCATACTTCCGATCCGTTGCTTTCACTGCCGCTTTGGATAGTTGATTTGCTAGTCTCGTAGCTTTAGGCGAGGCGTTCCCCCACCGGGATTTCACTAGTACCGGCAAACCCGTCAATGTAGAGCGTTCGAAAACCCGTATTGCTCAGCGCCTTCTGATACATTGAGAGATATTCCCCAATGACATCAAGCTTTCTGCCTGTCGTCTCTGTACTGCCGAATGGTTTTTGTGCCATGTTACTACACAAGAACAAATAAAGAACATTATGTCGAGCATTATTGGTCAATGCAACAAATTAAACCTTTATGAATTAACGGCCTGGTCCGAAATCCCAAGAAGCAAGCGTTTTGCCGCTGAACCACGCACCGCCCTCCCCCTCACCCCGTCAGCTTGGCCACCGCTGCCTCTAGGGAGTCGCCCAACTCCTTGCCGACCGCGCCGCCGTCGCCGGATATTTTTCCCCGGATGACGACGCGCAGGGTGTCGATGTGGGCCTTGACGACCTCGACGGCGGGTTCGTCGATGGTTTCGATCTCGCCGGTGAAGTCATAGAGGCGTTTGGCGAAGACGGTGACCAGGGGATAGCCGAAGGTTCCGCCCTGGCCGCGCAGTTCGTGGGCCAGGAGGTTGATTTCCTCGAACCGTTTTCGCCGGTCGGCGCCGCTTTCCATGGCGGCGTCGCAATGTTTCGAGAGCTGGGCCAGGTAGTCCAGCGCCCAATCGGTGAACTCGACCGCCGAGCGCTCCAACTGCTCCTCGGCTTCGGCCAGCAAGTTGGCCGGGAACTCGCCGGGCCCGCTCGCGCCCAGGCCGCCGGCTTTTTCCTTGAGGCTGTTGGGCAGGCGGAAATACCAAACTTGCGACCCGGATTTGGGCGCGGTCATATTTTTCGGTGAATAGACGATGGTGATGTTATCTTCACTGGTTGTGCGGCGCTCCTCGCCGGTCGGCGAATTGCCCGCCCGGCGGCGCCGGTCCGGGCCGAAATATTTCCGGCTCATGACGATCTGGCGGGGGTGATCGATCCCGCCCAACAGGCGTTTGGAGACCGAATTGACGGAGAAGGGTTTGCCCAGGAATTCCGTCACGCCGATGTCCCGGGTACTTCGGACATAGTCATAGTCGGCGGCGCCGCTCACCATCACGAAGGGCGTGAAACGGTTGCCCGAGTCCTTCGATGTCCGCACCCAGCGCAAGAAAAGCAGGCCGTTCATGGGGGACATGATCATGTCCGAGAAAATGATGTCGACGGCCATCGGCATGCCGGCGCCGCCGATTTTCTCCAGACGTTTCAGTTCCTCAATCGCCGAGGTCCCGTCCACCGTCGCGGTCACCCGGCCGACACCGAGGTGGGTCAGAAGGTCGGTCAGGGTTTCCCGAATATATTCGTTGTCCTCGACGACCAGGACATGAAACCGTTGTAAATTATAGGCCGCCATTCACAATTCCCCACACGCCGTCGGCTGGCGCAAATTTCCGCATACGCCGTCCGGCGCAAATATTCTCATGCACCGTTGCCCGGCGCTTGCCACTCCCCGGCATCAACGCTATGTCTCCCGAGAGCGGGGAGGTTGGTGTTCGCGTGTTTTATCGATAGCTATAGCCCCTAAGCAGTATGGAACGAAGGTTAAAGAAACATGGCTGACGTTGGTGGAATTTCAGGTGAACGGTTACGGTCCTTTGTCGAACGGATCGAGCGCCTGGAGGAAGAGAAGGCGGCATTGGCCGCCGATATCAGAGAAGTCTATAGCGAAGCCAAGTCTACA
>JAQCKY010000329.1 GCA_027592155.1 Pseudomonadota bacterium | reverse complement strand
TAAGGGGCTATTGACCCCTTGATTTAAAATCGAGGGAGTCACACACTTCTGGTCAAAGTTATAGAGACGATAACCTGAAGGGATAGACCATGTCAGATACGGGTATTGGCGTTTCGGTACTACGCAAGGAGGACCGGCGTTTTCTGACCGGTGCGGGTAACTACACCGACGATATCAACCGACCCCATCAGACCTATGCCTTTATGGTGCGGAGCGACCGAGCCCACGCCGTGATCAAAAAGATCGATGTGAGCGCGGCATCTGCCTCTGATGGCGTCTTGGCCGTCTTTACCGGCCAAGACATGGTTGACGCCGGCGTCAACAGCCTGCCCTGCGGCTGGGCCGTCGGCAGCAAGGACGGCTCGCCGATGGCGGAGCCGCCCCATCTGCCGCTTGCCGCCGATAAGGTCCGCCATGTCGGCGACACGGTCGCTGTCGTCATTGCCGACACCCTCAACCAGGCCCGCCAAGCGGCCGCGTCGATTACCATCGACTATGAAGATCTCCCCGCCGTCCTGGATATGACGACGGCGGAAGCCAGCAAGACGCTGGTTCATGATGATGTGCCGGAAAACCGCTGTTACGACTGGGAAATAGGCGACAAGGAGGCGGTCGATGCCGCCTTTGCCAATGCCGATCACGTCACCTCGATCGACATCACCCAAAATCGCCTGGTGCCCAACGCGATGGAGCCCCGTTGTGCCATCGGCGAATATGACGCCGCGGGAGGCAACTATACGCTCCACACAACGACGCAGAACCCTCATGTCATCCGCCTTCTGATGGGCGCTTTCGTGTTGGGCATCCCGGAGCACAAACTCAGAATTTATGCACCCGACGTCGGTGGCGGGTTCGGGTCTAAAATCTTTCACTACGCCGAGGAAGCCATCCTTACCTGGGCGGCGCCGAAGGTGGGCCGCCCCGTCAAATGGACGGCGGACCGCTCGGACGCCTTTATCACCGATGCGCAGGGCCGCGATCACGTGTCCCACGCCGAACTGGCGCTGGACAAGAACGGAAAATTCCTCGCCCTTCGGGTCAGGACCTTGGCCAATATGGGAGCCTACCTCTCAACCTTCGCGCCGGCGGTGCCGACCTATCTCAGCGCGACACTGCTGTCGGGCGTCTATGCCTTCCCGGCGATCCATGCCGAGGTGAAGGCGATCTTTACCAATACCGTGCCCGTGGATGCTTACCGCGGCGCGGGACGGCCCGAGGCGGCCTATCTGCTGGAACGCATCGTCGATCGGGCGGCCCGTGAATTGGGCATGGATCAACTGGATATCCGCCGAGCCAATTTTATTCCCAATGACGCGTTCCCGTACCAGACGCCGGTCGCGCTTGAGTACGATTCCGGGGACTATACGGCGACCTTGGATCAGGCGCTGGAAGCCGCCGACTATGCCGGTTTTGGCGCCCGCAAGGCGGCTTCGGAAAAGGCCGGTAAGAAACGCGGGATCGGGTTTTCCACCTATATCGAGGCCTGCGGCGTCGCGCCGTCTGCGGTCGCGGGGGCTCTTGGTGCACGAGCAGGACTTTACGAGTCAGCGGAAATCCGGGTTCATCCGACCGGGTCGGTGACGCTGTTCACCGGCACCCACAGCCACGGTCAAGGGCATGAGACGACCATGGCGCAGCTGATCTCAGAGCGTCTCGGCATGCATACGGATGATATCGACGTGGTACATGGCGATACCGACAAGATCCAGTTCGGCATGGGCACCTACGGATCGCGCTCCCTGGCGGTTGGCGGCGAGGCCGTTATCCGCGCCGTCGATAAGGTTATCGACAAGGCGAAAAAGATCGCCGCCCATATCTTGGAAGCCTCCGAGGCCGATATCGAGTTTACCGACGGCGCCTTTACCGTCTCCGGTACCGATAAATCCATGGCTTTCGGGGAAGTCGCCCTGGCGGCGTATGTGCCTCACAACTATCCCCATGAAACGCTGGAGCCGGGCCTCGACGAGACGGCGTTCTATGATCCGCTTAACTTCACATTCCCGGGCGGTTGCCATATCTGCGAGGTTGAGGTCGATCCCGATACCGGCAATGTCGATATCGTCTCCTTCACCGCGGTCGATGACATCGGACGGGTTATCAATCCGATGATTGTTAAGGGGCAGGTCCATGGCGGCGTCGCGCAAGGCATCGGCCAGGCGCGCCTCGAAGGCACCGTCTTTGACGATGACGGCCAACTCCTGACCGGCTCCTTCCTCGATTACACCATGCCCCGCGCCGATAATCTTCCGAGCTTTACGGTGGGCAATGCGGTCACCCTCTGCACCCATAACACGCTGGGTGTGAAAGGGGTCGGCGAGGTCGGCGCCATCGGCTCGCCGGCCGCCATCATGAACGCAGTTCATAACGCCGTGGCGCCTTTCGGCGTCACCCATGTCGCCTTGTGGGAATCCGGTGTGAAGGATATTTCCATGCCGGCAACGCCTGAAAAGGTTTGGGAAGCGCTGAACGCGGCTTAGTTTCCAGGTTTATTTCTGCCTCAAAAGATTGCTCCCCCGTCATGGACAGGGCGGGGGGCAATGCCTATGCTCACAGGCGATTTCACTGCCAAATATCACTTCTAAACGCGGAAAAATCACCCCGATGGCCGAACTACCTCAATCCGTCGATGAGACGTTAGCGCTGCTGAGTAGCGGCGATTACCTTGCCAACAGAAGCCTGGCGACGGCGCTCTATCTGTCCCTGAGCCTCAACAGGCCCCTCTTTATGGAAGGGGATGCGGGCGTCGGAAAAACCGAGATCGCCAACGTGCTCTCCAAGACCCTCGGTCGCGATCTGGTCCGCTTGCAGTGTTACGAAGGTTTGGACGTCACCAGCGCTGTTTACGAGTGGAACTATCCGCGCCAGATGATGGAAATTCGACTGGCGGAAGCATCCGGTGACCGCGACCGGGACTCGATCGAATCCGATCTCTTCAGCGACCGTTTCATGATCAAGCGGCCGTTGCTGCAAGCCTTGGAGCCCCATGCCAACGGTGCGCCGGTCCTCTTAATCGACGAACTGGACCGCACCGATGAGCCGTTCGAGGCTTATCTGTTGGAGGTTCTCTCCGACTATCAGATCACCATTCCGGAAACCGGCACGATCAAGGCCGAGACCCCGCCGCTGGTGATCATCACCTCCAACCGCACCCGGGAAATTCATGACGCCCTCAAGCGGCGTTGCTTCTATCATTGGGTGGGGTATCCCAACGCGGAACGGGAAATGGCGATCTTGAAGGTAAAGGCGCCGAGCGCGCCTGAAGGCCTGTCGGCGGAAATCGTCGGCTTTGTGCAACAGCTTCGCACGATGGATCTGTTCAAACTTCCCGGTGTTGCCGAAACCATCGACTGGGCCCACGCCTTGACCCAGCTCGATTGCCTTTCCCTCGATCCCGAAACCATCAATGACACGCTGGGCACGTTGCTGAAGTATCAGGATGACATTCAGCGCATCGAAGGCAGCGAGGCTAACCGCATTCTCAATGAAGTTAAGGCGGAGCTCGCCACGGCCCGGGTCTGATCGTGTCCGAGGCCAGCCCCCCCAACGACGGTGATCAACGCTCTTTGCCGAACGAGGCCGATCTCGGCGGCCGGCTCGGCGAAAATATCATGCATTTTGCCCGCGTTCTGCGGGCGGCAGGATTGCCGATCGGACCGGGCCGGGTCATCGATGCCCTAAATGCAATCCAAGTCATCGGCCTTCGCAATCGCCAGGACTTCTACTGGACACTCCACTCGATTTTTGTGAACCGCCAGGATCAGCGCGAGCTGTTTGATCAGGCGTTTCACATCTTCTGGCGCAACCCCGATATTCTGGAGCGCATGATGCAGCTGATGCTGCCCGATGTCGGCGCATCCCAGGAACTGCCGCCGCAGGACGAAATCTCCCGCCGTCTCGCCGAGGCCCTGTCGCCGGGGCAGGGGGACAGCGACGAAAACGCCGAGCAAAAAGAAGAGCTCGAGCTTGATGCGACAATGACCTGGAGCGCCACGGAGAATCTGGCGACGAAGGATTTCGAGAATATGTCGAGCGCCGAGGTTAGCGCGGCGATTGCTGCCATCAAACGTATGCGATTGCCGATCATGAACGTGCAAACCCGCCGCTACCGGCCCAATCCCCAAGGCAATCGTACCGACCTCCGCCGTTCCTTGCGGGCCGCGTTGC
>JAQCKY010000328.1 GCA_027592155.1 Pseudomonadota bacterium | reverse complement strand
CCTTCGCCGATATTCACAATACAGTTGATCGCCGATTTCATCCCTGAAATTGGGCGGCGCAGGATTCAGCTATTGAAAACGCCGCGTCCGTGTCGATGGATCGATTAAACGCGAAACAAGGCATCACCAGCGATCAAATATAGTCACACAGCCTCCACCGCCGTGCGGCAATTTAGCCGGCGCCGGAATCCGTCTAGCTACCGCTGCTCAGCGGGTCATAGTCGGTTTCCAATGAGGCACGGCGGTCCGCCACGGTTACGCCCCACTGCGTGGCGAGGGCAACGCTCAGCGGTGTCACCTTCGTTCCATTATCGACATTGAGCAAATCTCCGTCGGTCCAATGCTCCACGCGATTGCCATAGGGATCGAACCAATAATCGAAGATTTGACTGCCGAGCGTATGCCGCCCGACACCCCAAGAATGTTCATACCCTTTGGACTCCAGATAATCCTTACCAACATAGAGCGCGTTGATGTCTTCGACTTCGAAGGCAATATGGGCAAGTCCGCGTACCTGAGAGCGAACGGTCAGCAGCGTATGGTGATCGACGAAGTCTTTGCCCTTGTCACAGCGGTTAAACGCCACGGCAAGCTCGGTTCCGTCTTCGGTAAAACATTCATCCGAGCTGATAAACCCGAAATGCTCCTTGTAAAACTTGTCCGCGATTTCGCAACTCGGCACATTCAAGACGACGTGCCCCAAGCGTTTAACCTGACAAGGTGCCTTCTTCAGCCGAACGAGTTCACCCTCACGCGATCGGGCCGAGCCAAAATTCGGCTCAAATCGGTTAATCAACGGAAGCGGATCGACCGTTTCGATTCCAAAGACGGTCTCGACCTGGTAGCCATTCGGATCTGTCATCCGGACCCGATAACCACCGCCCGGTTCATCGATTTCCTCCACCGCCGACGCCCCGTCCGCTTTGGAAAGCGTCTCCAGATCTTCCATACTCGCTGCTTGAAAGGCCATGCCGACAAAACTCGGCTTATCCGCCAAATGCGTGATGTGCAGATGGTGGTCCGGATCGGTACCGCGCATATACAACGTATCGTCGGTACGCGCTGAGCGAGTCAGCCCAAAATCGACCAGAAATGTCTCCATCACATCTAAGTCCGGGGCGGTAAACCGGGCATGGGCTACGTCAGTGACCTTGATCATCTGTTTCTCCATTCAATCGGCGGCAATATCCTAGGCCATTAAACCTAATTAATACCGCAACGGGAAACAATCATCTGGCCAAATTCGAGCTATGCCCAACTTGGATAGTCGGGCGAACGGCGATACGCTCACCCGGCAGGTGTTTTCATACGGATTCGCAGAGCACTGATTTTGAATCTACCATGTATCCGCCAGGTCCCATTTCGTTTTCTGCGACACCAACAGCATCTTGGCGCCGTTCGTCCTCAGCGGCGAACTCGCTGTGACGCCGCCGCCGATCAGGCCCAAAATATTGAGGTGCGCGCACAAAAGGCCGATTATGCTCCATGATTGAGCAGATACGGCCATAAATTGATCTGGCGGAGACGGGTTTCGCGAGATATTCGAACATGCGGCGGTCGCGAGCCTGTAGCAGGTACCGCGCTTCAGCATCGGCGGAGACAACGGTGGGGGTCGCAAACGGCTTGAGACTTTTCACCGCTCTCAGGACCTCTGCTAGATCAAATTTTCTCACCATAAGATTCCTTCGCCCTATTTACGCGATAACAGAAGCCGGTGGGGCCTCGAGCTTTGTCTATTTGGAGTTTTAGATGGTGGGAGAATTCTCTGTTTCAAGTTGAAATAATGCCTGCCCGAACGGCGATTTCCCTTGCTTTCTATCACCGGTCCAGCGCAAGAATTCATACGCCGCCAACCCACTCAGTGAACCGTTGAACCCAGCGTCAATGCATCGTCTGACCTTCATAATCTGTCTTCTTCTGTCCAACATGTTGGTTGGCCTCTCCGGCCACGGGGTGTTGGCCCATGAGCCGAATGTCACCTTCGGAACGTTAAAAATTGAAACTGACAGGACGGTCACCGGACGATTCGTCATCAAGGGGAGCGATCTGGAGCGAGCCGCCGAGATCGAGGTTACCCACGAGGGCAAAATCATCGATCCCGAAAGGGTCAACGCCGGATCGGGAAAAATCGTCGCCTATTTGGCAACCCGGCTCAAAATCACCAACCCCGAAGGTTTGCAATGCCGATTCTTGGACGGTCAGGCGATGCCAGAAGACGATGCCGTATCGATAAGAGGCCGATGGGATTGCACCGGGGTGAACGGTGATTTGACCTACACCAACAATCTGCTGATCGATGTGGAAAGCAGCGCCCGCCAACTGTTTCGTACCGGCAATGATGCCGCTGCACCGACGGTTATTCTCGATTCAACAAAACGGACAGTCAATCTAAGTGGACCGCCGCAGAGCTTCCTCGACGTGATCTGGCGCTTCGTCATCGCAGGGGTTCAGCATATTTTCATCGGCTTCGACCATATCGCATTTCTGATCGCCCTTCTACTTTGGGCACGCCATACCTGGCCCGTCGTCAAGGTCGTTACCGCTTTCACGGTGGCTCATTCCATCACCTTAACCCTCGCGGTTCTGGACGTTGTCACCATCCCCAATAACATTGCGGAGGCGCTGATTGCCGCAACTATTGTCTATGTCGCGATCGAAAATTTTTACCGGCGCGATATCGAGCAGCGTTGGAAAATCACCTTCCTAATGGGATTGGTCCACGGATTTGGATTCGCCAGCGTTTTGCGGCGCTTCGGATTGCCCGACGACTCCGTCGCGACCGCCCTGGCCTCGTTCAATGTCGGGGTCGAAATCGGACAAATCGTCATCGTCGCGATTTGCCTGCCGGTCTTGCTCAGCATCGATCGCATTATGGCAATCCGGGAGGGCCTTGGAAGCCATCGGGGCCCAGGGGGACACCCTCGAAGGCCCGCCATCGTGGTTCACGCCGCATCCGGGATCATTCTAATCCTCGGCCTATACTGGCTCGCTGAACGGACGTTCCTCGGATGACCCAAATTACGTAATAGGCGGCAGTGTTTTGTCGGGCTCTTCAGATCGGCGCAGAGCCGCTTCACGGTGTGCAAGATAACTCGTCGCGACAATAATCATCACACCGCCGATCACCGTCGTGATCTTGGGTTCTTCGTTAAATATGAAAAACCCGAACAAGGCGCCCCAAATCAATCGGGTAAAATTAAACGGTTCCAGCGAGCTGACATCCGCCAGCTGCAACGACGCCATCAAGCAATAATGTGCACTACCCAGCAGCAACCCAATGGCGGCGAACCCGATGAAGTCAGCCGGCTGCGGGGTTACCCATTCGGTTAAGGCGGCAAGCAGCGTGATCGGTAACATGAACACAAGCAGGTACACCACGCTCGTCGCGCTGCCCTCTGTGCGGGTAAGCTGTTTGGCGATAATACGCTGAAAAGCACTAAACAGGACGGTAATCAGAACCAACCAAACGCCGAGGCTGACTTCCTGAAAACCGGGCCGGATCACGACCAGCGCGCCGGCAGCGCCAAATCCGAGTGCAATCCAGCGCCGCAGCCGGACGATTTCACCGAGAAAAATCATCGCGGCGATCGTGACGGCAAGCGGCGCGATGAGATTGAGCGCGGCAGCATCCGCCAGAGGCATCAGCGTCAGCGCCCAAAACCAGGCCAGAATACCAACCCCGTTACAGGTCGCCCTAACCAAATGCCAGAGCTTCTTTTGGGAGCGAAAGGCCGTTGGCCCGGCTTTAACCATCCATGGAATGAATACGACCAAGCCAAAAAGGGTGCCAAAGAAGGTAATCTCGAAGGCGTGATACCGAGCCGCCAAATGACGCACGATTACCCACAGCACCGCAAGACAGACCGACGATAAGATCGCCCAGCCGATGGCAACCAACTGCGTTTTGGACGCGGATCGAGTCGGCAAAATTGTTGTAGGATCAACAGATGACATGGGCGGACAGTACACCCGGAATTCCGGCACGGCAAAGTGCTAAGCCCGGCAGAAAAAATTTGCGTTGTAAGATCAAGGCGATTATAAAATAATATCAAACGATACTAATTAATCGGTGGCGACGCCGTGGTTCATCAACTCGATCCTGACGATCCAATTGAGAATACCTATGTGTTCGACGTCGAACTAGGCGCGCGCGGCGTCCACATCAACAAGCTCGCGGAATC
>JAQCKY010000327.1 GCA_027592155.1 Pseudomonadota bacterium | reverse complement strand
GGATTCAGGCGCTGGGCACCGGCGTCGACGGGATCGCGGATCAGCCGGATTTGCCCGCCGATGTGACCGTCACCTCGATGCGGGGCATCCACGGGCCCCAGATGGCGGAGATGGCGATCCTGATGATGCTGTCCCACGCCCGGCATCTTCCCTGGTCGATCCGCAACCAGGACAAAGCCCGTTATGCGCGGCGGCCGGGCAGATTATTGGAAGGCAAAACCGTCGGTATTCTGGGTGTCGGTGTTATCGCGGACGCCCTGGCGGCGCGGCTGCGCCCCTTCGGGACCCGCGTTGTCGGGATCACCACCCGCCCCCGGGACCTGCCGGATTACGACGCCATCGTCACCCGGGTCGATCTTGTTCAGGTGGTGGGTGAGTTCGATTTTCTGGTGGTGTTGATCCCCTATACGGCGGACACCGAAAAAATCATCAACGCCGAGGTTTTGGCGGCGATGAAACCGGATGCCTATCTGGTCAATCTGGCGCGGGGCGAAGTGATCGACGACGACGCCCTGATCGCGGCGCTGGAGGCCGACCGGATCGGCGGCGCGGCGCTGGATGTGTTTTGGGAAGAGCCCCTGCCCGCGGATCATCCCTATTGGACGACCAAAAACGTCCTCATCACGCCCCATCACGGGGGCATGGTCGAGGAATATGGCGATCAGGCGATACCGCTGATCACCCACAATATGCGCTGTTTCCTATCCGGCAAAATCGACGCGATGCGCAATATTATCGAGCACTAATCGGCAAGAATGTTCTGCTCAACCGTCATTCCCGGGCTTAGTCAGGGACGTTTCTCCAATTGTTATCGTCATGCTCGGGCTTGACCCACTGGTGTCCGGTTTAAAAATCTAGACAAGGAGCATGGTATTGATTCTATTTGCGTCCGAGCGTTTCGCGACGACTTGGACACGGAAAGGGATCAACACCATGCGGCATCAGAATAGCGTTTTTCATGACTTGTTGAAGCATATTCCCTGGGAGACGTTTGATCGTCTGGTCGCGTCGCATGGGGCGGATCGTGGGGTTCGCCGTCTCCGCACAAAGGATCAGTTCATCGCATGACTGTACGGGCAGCTTTCGGGTGCCTCCAGCCTGCGCGAGATCGAAGCGGGTCTGTCGAGCCATCGGTCTCGGCTTTATCATGTGGGGGGACATACGGTGCGGCGCTCAACATTGGCGGATGCCAACGCGCGGCGTCCGAGCGCGGTATTCGGGGAACTTTTCGCGGTGATGGTGGGGCAAGCAAACCGGAAGGCGCGGCGCCGGCTTGGCTCATCGACCACTTATCTCATCGATGCGACGGGTCTGCGGTTTGGCGGGACAGGCTCGGACTGGGCGCGGTTTTCGGCCGATGCCTGCGGCGCCAAGCTGCACGTGATCTATGATCCCGACGAGGAACGGCCGATCTATGCGGCGGTGACGGTGGCTAATGTCAACGACATCACCGTGGCCCAGACGATGCCGATCGAAGAGGGCGCCACTTACGTCTTCGATCTCGGCAATGACGGTTGAGGGGAGGAATGTCCCAAGCTGAAACCGTCAAGCCGCTAGGACGTTACCCGCCTTAATGCTCCCGCAAGAGCCTTCCGAAGCCGCGGATTTTGTCGTCTATTTTGGCGGCCCGGAGGCTGGCCCAGCAGGTGGCCGTGTTGGTGGTGATCACCGGCTTGCCGAGATCATCTTCTAAGGCCTCGACGATGCCCGCCGAGCCGAAATTGGCGCAGGAGATGAAGACCGCATGGGCGTCGTCTCGGTCGACGGATTTGGCGTGATTGTAAATCTCCTCCGGGCTGACCCGGGCAAAGGCGCGTCCTTCAATCTCACTGTCGGGAAAGCTCATACCGGCCATGGCGGCGACCTCGAAGCCGCGGGCCTCGAAATATTCCTTTTCATGGTCGTTGACCGCATCCGGGTAAGGCGTCGCCATCGACATGCGTTCGACGCCGAGGGCGTTCAGCGCCGCGACAATCGCCACCGCCGAGGCAACCGGCTCCGCCCCGCCGGCCTTGGCGAGATAGGGCATCAAGATATGCGACGGGCAGGCCATCGAGCCGACGGTGCAGTTGTAGGTAATGGCATCCAGCCCGCAGTCATTGAGCGCGCCGGCATGGCGGTCCAAATCTTCGAACAATTCCCGGTAGTCGTCGGCGCCGGGATTGCGGTGGATCGGCATCCGGGTGAAATGGAAAGTGACACCGTCGGGCGCCATCTTTTGGAATTCCGGTTCGGCAATCGTATTAACCGTCGGGGTAATGACGCCAATTCTGGCGCGCCATCCGGGCGAATGTTCTGCGAGCATGAGCATGATCCTTTTCGAGCTTTATCATAGCCCAACCCAATCTCTCCGCCTATTCTTGGATAGGAATTCGTGAAGGAGGTTAACGTGGCGACATTCGTATTGGTGCATGGGGCGTGGCATGGGGGGTGGTGCTGGCGGCGGGTCAGCGACCGGCTTCGCGCCAAGGGGCATGATGTGTATGCACCGACTTTGACCGGTCTCGGCGAGCGCTCACATCTGTTGTCGCCGATGGTCGGTCTGGAAACCCATATCCAAGATATCGTCAACGTGCTGAAATTCGAGGAACTGACCGATGTCATTCTGTGCGGGCACAGCTATGCCGGCATGGTGATCACAGGCGTGATCGACCGGGAACCGGACCGGATTTCCGCCCTTGTTTACCTGGACGCCTTTGTTCCGTCGGACGGGGATTGTGCCATGGACCATACGAAGCTGAACGCCAACGGCGCATTGCAACGGGCCGTCGATGAACGTGGTGACGGCTGGCGGATGCCGTTACCTGCCATGGAAGCCATGGGCGTCTTCGATCATGCCGACATCGACTGGGTCGAGCACCTGCTGGTCGAACATCCGGTGAAAAGCTTCAATGAGACCCTGTCGCTGACCGGCAGCCCAGACCACGCATCCCGGCATTACATCTTGGCCAGCGGCGGCACGGCGCCGCGCTTTGCCCATGTTCATGCCCGGATGTCGGAAGATCCGAATTGGTCGACCTATGAGGTTCCCACGGGGCATGATGTGATGGTGACCATGCCCGCCGAACTCAGCGATATATTGGATAAAATCGCCGGTTAAACTCCGAATTTCGGGCTGTGGTGGGTATCCAAGGCGACGCAGATGTTCTTGGTTTCCATATAGAAATCGAAGCTGTAATCGCCGCCGTCCCGCCCGATGCCGCTGGATTTCATGCCACCGAAGGGGGCCGGCAGATGGCGGACGTTGTGGGAGTTCACCCAGATCATGCCGGCATCCAGTGCCTGGGAGAACCGGTGAGCGCGCCCGACATCCTTGGTCCATAGATAACCGGTCAGCCCGTACTGAACGTCGTTGGCGACGGCGAGCGCCTCTTCTTCGTCCTTGAAGGGAATGGCGGTGAGGACGGGGCCGAAGATTTCTTCCTGGGCGATGCGCATATCGTTGCGGGCGCCGGTAAACAGCGTCGGCGAAACATAGTTGCCAACCTTGGAGCCTTCAGGCACGACACCGCCGACCCGGATCTCGGCACCCTCTTTCGGCGCGATATCCATGTAGCTCAAAACCTTTTCGTGATGCTTTGGGTGGATCAAAGGGCCGACCTCGGTCGCCGGGTCCAAGGGGTGGCCGACTTTGATCTTGGCGACCCGTTCGGCGAGGCGGTCGATGAATTCGTTATGAATTTTCTTCTGCACCAAAAGACGGCTCGACGAGGTGCAGCGCTCTCCGTTGAGGCTGTAAATCATAAAGACCACGGCATCGAGGGCGCGCTCCAGATCGGCATCGTCGAACACAATAACCGGGTTCTTGCCGCCCAACTCGAAATGCACGCGCTTTAGGGTGGCGGCGCCCTGCCCCATGATCATCGATCCGGTGCGGGACTCGCCGATGAAGGCGACCGCCTTGATGTCGGGATGCTCGGTCAGGCGTTTGCCCGTGGTCTCGCCGATCCCGTTGACCAGGTTCGAGACCCCCGCCGGCAGACCGGCATCGTTCATGATCTCGGCCAGCAGCATGGCGGTCAAAGGACTCCACTCGGCCGGTTTGTGGACCACGGTGCAGCCCGCCGCCAACGCGGGAGCGATCTTCCAGGTCGACAGCATAAAAGGGGTGTTCCAGGGCGTGATCACCGCGACGGGGCCGATCGGCTGGCGGATGGTGTAGTTGAAATGTTCCGTATCCGGCAGGGCCAAGC
>JAQCKY010000326.1 GCA_027592155.1 Pseudomonadota bacterium | reverse complement strand
CGTGTCTTGGCTTTAGTTATTGATTTTATTTATATATATGGTCACGAGAGCGGAAATAATCAAGGCTGACATGGCTAGCGAGTCTTGTAGCGGAGGGCTATTCGCCCCATTTCCCCATTAAATCATCCTCTCTTCATTAGATCATCTTCGACATTGCCAATTGTCATCCAATATATCAATTAGTGTATTAATGAAATCGACTAAACCTAAGGTTATTGGTTGGCAGTGGGATCTGCGATATCAATATGAGGAAAGCGCTTTTAGACAAATTTGGAGTATTTGAGCGTTATCGGTAAAGCCATAATGCAGGATTCGCTTTTAGAGCAGTTATTTCAGAATTCGGGGATCGGCATCACCGTTACGGACGCCGATGGTCGCTTTGTGCGCGTTAATCCGGAGGTCGAGAAATTTCTAGGGTATTCCGCCGACGAATTATTGAAACTATCGGTTTTCGATATTACCCACCCAGATGATTTAGATCGCACCCTTGAGGCGCGGCAAAAAATTATTTCGCGGGGATTGCCTGTGATCGCGATTGAAAAGCGCTTTGTGACCAAGGGAGGATGGATAAAATGGGCATTGCTGACGCTCTCCCGACTTGAGGACGAACACTCTGGAGATGCCCTTTTTTCTCGGCAAATTCAGGATATCGATGCGCGTAAGGCGACCGAACATGCATTACAGGAAAGTGAACAAAGGTTCCGGAAGATATTTCAATCGAGTCCGGCGATGGTGTCCATCTCCGATGTCACAAGTGCAACGATATATGACGTCAATGAAAATTGGTTGCGGGTGCTGGGGTACCAGCGGGACGAGGTCATCGGCCGGACCCCCTACGATCTCGATATTTTGACTCGACCGGCGATTCGCGACGAGGCGACGAGCCGGGCGGACGATCGGCCGATTACCGGGGTTGAGACGCAATACCGGGCGAAGAACGGCGATCTGATGGACATCGTCGTTGGCGGTGATGTCATCGAATATGACGGCAAGAAATGTATTCTTTTTGTTTCCCAGGATATTACCGAGGAAAAACAGCGCGAGGGGCAGTTAAGGCAGTCGCAGCGACTTGAGGCGCTCGGCCAGTTGACCGGCGGTGTCGCCCATGATTTTAACAATCTGATGGCGGCCCTATTGGGCAACCTGGAGATGATAAAGAACGGGCTGACCGACGCGCCGGAGCTGGTGGAGAGGGTCGAACGCTCGGCTCAGATCATTAAGCGCGGATCGTCTTTAACGAGCCGGTTGCTGGCCTATTCCCGGCGGCAATCTCTCCATCCCGTGAGAACAAATCTGAATATGCTGCTCGTGGAATGGCTTGATACGCTGGACCGCAGTCTCGGTGAGGCTGTCGAGGTGCATCTCGATATGCAGCCTGGATTGTGGGAAACCTATCTCGACCAGAACCAGCTTGAAACGGCGTTAATCAACCTTGCGGTCAATGCACGTGACGCCATGCCGGATGGTGGACGGCTGACCATCGGTTGCAAAAATGCGACTTTGTCGGATCACGATATTTTGGACGATCCGAATTTCGGGCCGGGTGATTATGTCTGCATTTCGGTTACGGATACGGGGCTTGGCATTCCGGTCGCGCACTTACAGAACGTTTTCGAGCCATTTTTTACGACGAAGGCCGTTGGTGAAGGAAGCGGGTTGGGGCTGAGTATGGTTTTTGGATTCGTCAAACAATCCGGTGGCCAGATCGTCTTGAGAAGTGAAGAAAATGTCGGGACTCAGGTAAATATATATTTCCCCCGCGACCGAAACACCGAGGTCCGGCCCCCCAAACCTCCCGAAGCCGATTCAGAGCCGATCATTCCGGTCGGCTCCGGTGAGACCGTGTTGGTTGTCGAAGATGACGAAAATGTTCGTGAGGCAACTATCGACATGCTGGAACGGCTTGGTTACGTCGTGGTCGATGGTGTTGACGGTGCCCTATGCCTTAAAGATCACTCCAGGTTCGATAATATCGACCTGCTGTTGACCGACGTCATTCTACCCGAAGGCCGCAGTGGCCCTGTAATCGCCGCCTCCGCAAATGCAAGAAACCCCTCACTCAAGGTCGTTATGATGACCGGATATGCTGAAGCGAGTTTATTGTTGGGTGATTCCGGTAAGGGTGTCTATCCACTCCTTAATAAGCCTTTTAATCTCGAAACATTGGCCAATACAGTATTTGACGCGCTCCAGAAATCTCCTAGGATTTAACCATCTGTCCGTATCGGGATTCCGTGATATTTTCCTTTTGCGGAAAAAAGTTGATATAATCAAACCCAACTGTGATGTAGATCACACCTTCATGCTCGTTCACCTGCGATAAAAAGCTGGGAACTATAACGGAGTATCGATCGTGAATACTGCTATCGACGGAAAAGAAAAGCGGCAAAGCCCGCGAGTGAATATCACGACATGGGTGCGTGCAGCTACTGGTGGTCGAGAGTGCGTTGGACGTATTGTAGACCTCTCCCGGTCTGGCGCGGCGATTGAAATTGATTTAGACGCGAAACCGGATGAACGTCTCGATTTAGACATCAAAGACGTCGCCTGTTTGGGCGCGCGGGTTGTGCGCCCGGGAAACCAGCGGATTGCTGTGTCATTTGAGGGCTGCACCGAGGTTCAACAGGAAAACCTCAATGCCTTTTTGTCGCGGATTAGTGAACTTCGCTTCGGATAGGCTAAACGGGTAAAGATTTGCTTGTCCCTCAGGTTTACGTCGGCGCTTTCCGATGGCTGCAATCAACACACTGTTTGCTGATCGGTAATGATTGACTACCGGTAACTATTGACTAGATTTGCTCATAAATCTTTGTCTGGCTCACCGGCACTGTCATCAATCTGAGTTCAGGATTTCAGATGCTGGTTTGATTTAGCGTCGGGACCCTGTATGGCAGAAATGCCTCAATTCGGTTTCATCGACTCACAACTTGGTCGCGAAATGGAATATCTCGGATGAAAGCGATGGACCCGGTTTTGTCCCGTCAGGGCCCGTTGATCCGGATATTAAATTTCTGGCGTTTATCGCTGAGAAGACCCCGCAGTATCGGTGCCGTGGCGCCCAGCAGTGAAGCGCTGGCGACGGCGATTGCAGAACAAGTCGATTTTGATACGCCCGGTGTAATCGTTGAATTGGGTGGCGGCACCGGAAGCATCACTGCGGCTTTGGTCGAAAGAGCGACGGATCAGCAGGATATCGTCGTCATCGAACGCGAAAAATCTCTCTGTGCTTTATTATCGGCGCGTTATCCCGGTGTTCGCGTCGTTTGTGGGGATGCCCAATATCTTGGCAGGCTGCTCCGCGATGAAAATATTGTCATGGTTAAGGCTGTCGTGTCCGGATTGCCGTTGTTAACAATGCCCGGACGCGCGCGTCTAAAGATGATTCGCCAAGCCTTTGCGGCCCTAGCCCCGGGCGGTGTGTTTGTTCAATTTACTTATGGGTTTGCCGCGCCGGTGCCGCGTTCTGTTGCAGAACATACGGGCATCGTCGGGCGACGGACCAAATGGATCGTGCGCAATCTTCCCCCCGCGGCACTTTGGCTCTACCAGCGTCATGGGGTGCCGGATGCCACGCCGCTATCCGCCGGCGAGGAGTCCTCTTTTCCTCAATAATGCTTCGGTCGTCGGTTGTCGTCCCCTGAACGCCTTGTAGGCTTCGGCGGGGTCGTCGCGGCCGCCGACGCTGTAGATGCATTGCGCAAGGCGCGCCGCGGTTTCCGGATCGAAGACGTCGCCGGCTTCCTCAAAGGCGCCGAAAGCGTCGGCATCCATCACCTCGGACCACAGATAGCTGTAATAGCCGGCAGAGTAACCGTCGCCGGAGAAAACGTGAAGGAAGTGGGGTGATCGATGTCGCATGACGATTTGTTCCGGTTGCCCGATTTCGCTGAGCAATGAGTCTTCGAACGACGAAATGTCGAAGTCATCTTTAGGCGATTGGGTATGGAGTTCCAGATCGACCATCGCGGATGCAACATATTCGACCGTGGCGAAACCCTGATTAAAGTTCTCGGCGGAGAGCAATCGATCGAGCAGTTCCTTCGGCATGGGCTCGCCGGTTTGGTAATGGATGGCATATTTACCAAGCACTTCGGGTTGGGACAGCCAATGTTCATAGAGCTGCGACGGTAGCTCGACAAAATCCCGGCTGACACTGGTGCCTGAAATCATCGGGTAGGTGACATTTGACAGCAG
>JAQCKY010000325.1 GCA_027592155.1 Pseudomonadota bacterium | reverse complement strand
GGCGCTACGTTTTTATTCCGACAAACCACTCTCCGACGGGTGCTACGTTTTCTGACCGGTGTTTACACCGCTAACATGTTTTCAAATAAGGCTTTAACATCTTCCCGAAAATGAGGATTAATGTGCGCGCCCCACTGCGCGCCCCGCGTAACTCGTTGTTGTCAAGGGTGTTGCAGTCGCCGGGGCGCGCGGGCTCGCTTTATTCCCTTTTTCTTTTTCCGGACCCCATATACTCGGCGTCCCGGGTATCCCAGTGAAAGTCATGCAACATCATCTAAAGTCTTTAACTTGGAACGACTTATGACAAAATACCGCTTCCCATTGTATTTCACTTTCCGGGGCGCGCAGTCCCTCAAGGTCTTACTCAGCTCCGGCTGAGTGATACGCCTCAGGCTTATTTGCAGCATTGCATGTAGATATCTAAATATGAATGCCACATCCCCGTTGGGAAATTCCCAGATGCCGCGAGGGGAAGGCTCGTCACCCTCTTTGAGTTGCTTACGATTCTGGATTTGATCGAAAATGGCCTGTTTGATTTGAATATGCCTTTTGAGCTCATCAGGGGCCTCTTCTTTCTCAGCAGTCTGCACGAGGGCTTCCAGCAATCCTCCCTGATTCCAGAGTTTGTGGAACGCCGACGGAAGTCCCATCTCCGCCTGCTTCAAGGCCTCCAAAGCCACCGATCTTGATGACAAAAGCTGCTCGCCTGATAGTTCGATTTTTCCGCCTGGGGCCTGTGCGAACTGGGGCGCGTAGAGTTCGTAAATCGGCGGATCGCCGCGCACGATCGTGAGATGCCAGTCGCCTGTGGCGCCGGATTCCAGGTTGTCAATCTGCCCATCGACGTTCGGCCTCACGATGACCGAAGCCGAGATCGACGCTCGACGGTTCCGATCCCTTTTGAGGATCGACTTGAATGACTTCTCGATCTCTTTTTCGTCCAGCGGTGGCGAAAACAACTTGCCGGTCGCCTTCGCTAGCTTCAAGCAATTCAGAAGCTGTTGCTGGTCCTCTATTGCTTCGTCGCTCAGGCCTCGCAGTAGCAGCCCGATCACCGACGTGATATCGTCGTTGCGAGTCCCCTCCTGCGACCCCTTACCGAGAATGCGGTCCCAGTGGTCCTGAGTTCGGCGTTGTCGCTGGGGAATTGTCACAGCTTCATCCAACGGATCATTCGCCAATAGCACCCTGATAGACTCGGGAAAGTCCATGATCGGCACGTCCTCCGGAGATAATCCGGGTAACCACCTGTAGATACTACCGGAGGGATGGACCGACGGAGGAAATACGCTCTGCGCGCCACGGTTGCCGCCACCAATACGGATCTCTATTCCCAGCAACTTGACGACCGCCTGGTCGGGCAGTCCTTCCCACCATTTGAAAATCCGATGTACCGACCGGGAACCAGATGTGTAAGTGGGTGTGATCGCATCGCCGATTAATCTGTCAGCGCTTCTCTTCCCCTCATCGGTATCAAATTCGATATCGACGATCCCCGAGCGGGGCCCCAGTTGTATGCCAATGTTTGACGCTGTGCCTTCAAACCAGCTCAGGATTTGCGATTCTTCGCTCGATGCGTACTTTGGCCATTCTTGTAGGATTGGAATTTTATCTTTGTTTTTTAGTGGCAGAACTTTAAAACCTAATCTTGCGTATGCCAACGCTTCGTCTAGCATCATTTTTTCCTCGTTTGATGGCTGAAAAGCATCAGATTGAATCCAGGTCGATGATTTTTTTTCGTTTTCGCCGAACTGTTTTTTCTACTTTTCCCGCTCTTGTGAGATCGTTCTCAAAGTCGGCGACGGCTTCCGGCGGAATCAAAAATCGCGGGCGTCCGATGCCAGGCACAATTGATGAATCGAAGCCGTTCAACGAACCGGAACGAATCAAGCGAATCACCTTTTCCGGTGTCATTTTCCATCGCTTCGCCAGCTCCGGCGGCGTGTAGCATCGGGTGGCATCAATCATCGCTTTGACCCCGCTACATCGCCCCGAAGCCACCCACGGCGTTCAAGAGCTTCCCGAATCGCCGGAATCATCTCATCGGGAATCATCCGGTACGCACCGAGCTTTGGCGGCTCTGGCAGCGTTCCATCTTCGAACAACCGGCGAACTCGCCAAGTCTCGATACCATGCATCTTGGCGACGTCTTTTGTAGTGTGCATTTCCGTTGTCCCCTTTGTGAGTTATTTGTCTCACTCTCTACCCAAAGGGACTGGCGTAAGCGAAAACGTAAGTGATCGGTTCGCAGTCAAACGAAAAAAGGCAGCTTCCCAATTGGAAAACTGCCTCAAAAAAATCTCAGAATTTTTCGGTCGCGTTAGTATCGCGTTAGTTGTTTTCCTCAATCGCCTTTTTCCGATCGACTTTCCAAAAATGAGTCTGGCGAATTCCGCCATCAGTAACACCTAGCAGTTTCGCCCATATTATCGAATTCCATCCCAGCTTCGCTCTGTCGATACCGCAAATTTCCCGCATTCGATCATCAGCCGATTTCTTGGAATGAACAATCGTAAGAATCTTGTGAGACTCTTCACCGAGCAGAACTTCCACGGCAGTTGATGTCACTTTTGTCATTCGATTTTGGGGTTTGACCGCCGCGAGAGCATCCTTCATCAACGCGACACGTTGTCCCTCTGTGCCATTCCACCAATCGGCAGCAGAAATGCCGGGCACGTGCTTTAGAATGACGTTACAGAGTTGCTGCCACTCCTCATCATCAAAATACGTGTCGTTTTGGAATCCGAATGTACGTGGTGCCGGGAGCCCCTTAATTTCGAGCAGCTGGAACGCGAGTCTGTAATAGACAACGGGGTCGATGAGTTCCATCATTCACCCCCTTCGCCGAACAACCATGTGCGGACGTGATTGACCACGGCCTCGATGCGGCTGTCGTCGATCCGTTCCCGATAGGCGTCCTCCACTGCACTCGGATCCGAGTGACCCATGATGAGTCTAATAGCCGGCAGGTCGTGCGTCTCGTCGGCGATCGTGCGGAAGGTATGACGCAAGGCGTAGAAATTCTTTCCGGGTCCGTTCAATTCGATCTTTCGCAGTAGCTTGGAGAATAAGCTTGCGACCTGATCAAACGCCGTTCCTTTCTCGCTATCGAACCGGACGTACGGATTGCCATGATTCGTGACGAAAACTAAGTCGGACTTAGCGGTCGTTTCCGGGGTGATCTTCCGCAACGCATGGAGTGTTTCCTGCCAGAGCTTACAACGGCGTCTGTTACCATTCTTCGGTCGCGGGTAATCGATCCATCCGTTTTCGAAATCGATTCGACCGACGGTGAGCTTGGCAACATCGGTGTTGCCGTATGCGCAGTTGATGCCCAACAAGACCATTGTTCTGAGAGATTGCGGCGCGGACTTGATGATCTTTCGGAGTTCATCGGATTCAAACATCCGGCTTGGGTTGGACTCTTTCGCACGGTCAATCGCTTTTTTGCTGACCGTGAAACCCTTACCAAGCTTTACTCGCTTGTCGATCAGGTCTTGATCTTCGGCGTAATTGAAGAGTATCCGCACATAGCGAATGTGATTCCGCAACGCGACGAGTCCCCTCCCCGCAGCGAGCGACGATCGCAGACGATCGAAGTCTGTTGGCGTTAACGTCTCAACAATCCGTTCGGGGCCGAAAAACGCTTCCAACGTTTTGCAGATTTTACGGTAGTCGGAAAACGTCCGTTCGGAGAGTTCGCCCGTTGCGATACGGCCTTTTTTAAACCGCAAGAAATTTGCACACAGTTCATTGATCGTTAGCCCGTCTTCGGACGGCTTATCGGATTCACCCTCATCGGTGACTGGCAAGCCGGCGTGCAAGCGATCTTTAACAGCGAGATACTTTTCAAGTGAACCATTAGGATCACCCCACGGTCCGAAGTAGTGCAGTTTCTGGCGGATCTTTTTCGCCCACCGTTTCGTCGCGTGCGGAAATAGCGGGAAGGTGGGATAGGGCTTCTTTGGCTTTTTGACCGTGGGCTTGCGATGTACAGCAGATCGGCTAGAATCGGACATTGTGCCACCTCATCTAAAAGGTTGTGGTGCCATGCACCCGGACGGTTACGACGTCGCGGGTGTCATTTGTCCATATTATCGGGTGTCACTGCTGGGTGTCAAGCCAGCTAAAGCACGACGTTGGACAGAAGAAAAGCCCTTGAAAATGAGGGTTATGAAGGCGTAGCTCAGCTGGTAGA
>JAQCKY010000324.1 GCA_027592155.1 Pseudomonadota bacterium | reverse complement strand
ACCGACCCTCACGCTGGGCATTCCCGGCAATGCTGCCGCCGCCGCCATCCTCGCGGCGTTGGAAATGAAGAATGTCGTTGTCGGCCCGACCATTCAAACCGAGAACCCGGGCATTATCTTCTTTATCTATATCGGCCTGATCATCGCCAACTTTCTGATGTATTTCATGGCGATCGCGCTGATCAAACCCTGCGTCAAACTGTTCAGCCTGCCCCGGACGCTGTTGATGCCGACGATCATTCCGATCTGCGTTATGGGCGCTTTTGCCGTCAGCCTGAATTATTTCGACGTCTACCTGATGTTCATATCGGGCATCGTCGGATATGTCCTGCACCGCTTTGGCTTTCCACTGGCACCAATGGTCCTCGCCGTCATCCTCGGACCCTTGGCGGATGAAAACCTGCGCCGCGCGCTGTTGGTGTTCGAAGACAAAGGGATTTTGGAGGTGTTGTGGGACCGCAAGCTGGGCACAATCCTGCTGCTGATCGTCATCTATACGTTCTATGACGGCATCTTCAAACGAGGGCAGAAGTAGCTACCGCCGCGTCAGTTAGCGTCGGGGCGGCGTCGCCGCTCCTAAGTCGATGCTGACGACCCAGTATTTCCGCGACAGCATGGTAATGGCGCTGGCGTTCACCTTGTTGAGCCGCGTCACGCTGCCGGTGCTGCCGCGCACACTTCCGACTTTTTGATAGATGCCCATATGGAAGGCCTCTGGTGGAAAGCGGGCGGTAACCTCGATATTCACCAAACCCGACTCGCTTGCCGCGATAGCCGCATTCAGCCGGTCGGTGATCTTGGCCGGGCCGGTGATGTATCCGTAACTGAAGAACACCGCAATCAGGATCGCCGAGAGCACGACAAAACGCAGGTCCCGGCGGTGATACCACCGGCGGCGCTTGAACTCGGTCTCGGGAACATGCACCGACATTTCTACGTTGGCTTCCATACCAACCCCCAACGTTCAATCGTCCATTTTTCCAGCGGCGCCAGGAAATATCTGTCGGTCGCCATGAAGATGATGGAAATGATGATAACCCCGAGGAACACTTCCTCGATCTTGAATTCTTCCGACGCGGTAAAGATCATGAAGCCGAGCCCGCTGTCACCGCCGACCATTTCGGCGGCGATCAAGGCGCGCCAGCCGAAGCCCATGCTCATCCGCATGCCCGTAATGATGCTGGGCATGGCGCCGGGCAGGTAGACATGACGAATCACATCCATGCGGCTGCCGCCCATGGTCAGGACGCTCTGCTCATAAACCTTGGCGATGCCGCGCACGCCCAACATGCTGTTGAAGAACATCAGCCAGAAAATGGTGTTGAGCATGATAAACAGCGTGGTCAGCCAGCCGACGCCGAACCAGACAATTGCCAACGGAATCCAGGCAATTCCCGAAATCGAATTGGCAAAGACGCCGATCGGCTCGAGGAACTTGGAAGCGGTGCGGTTCATGCCGGCAATAATGCCGAACGCAATACCCAAGGGCAGACCGATAACCGCCGCCAGGATGACCCGGCCCATGCTGGAGAAAATGTTGTTCGTCATTGAACAGCTGTTGTGCATGGTTATGGCACCAATAAGACCGATGCAGTCCTCTTGCAGCGTAATGATGGCGCCGAACACATCGCCCATGGGCGGAATGAAGACCGGCGGCAGCCATTCGAACGCCGTGTTCATCTGCCAAATAACCAGCAAGAACACGAAAGGGATTGCCCCGAGAATGAATTTTCGGAGTTTCTGGCGGCCAATCCGGCGCTGGATGGAGGTTGAAAGGGCTGTAACGGCAGTGGTCATCGTTGCACGAGCCCCCAGCGTTCAATCGTATCGGCTTCGAACGGCCTCAACAGATAATGATCCAGGATAATCCAGGTCACGCCGATCAACATCATGCCGAGCACGACCTCGGCCGTCCGGTCGGCGTCCTGACCGGTAAAGATCATCCAGCCCAGGCCCTGCTGGCCGGCCAGCATCTCGCCGGCGATTACGGCCCGCCAGGCAAAACCGATGCTGAGGCGCGATCCGGTCGCGATATGAGGCATCGCACCGGGCAGGAGCACGTCCTTGATCACCTGAAACCGGGAGGCGCCCAAGGTGCGTGCCGCGCTGATATAGCGGATCGGGATCTCCCGGACACCGGAGAGCACATTGAAGGCAATCGGGAAGAACGCCGTATAGAGGATAACCGCGAAGATGGTTTTATCGCTGTTTCCCCACCAGATCACGACGATGGGGAAAATCGCAATTCCCGACACCGACTGGAAAAAATTCATAATCGGGTGGAACATATCGGCGACGGTACGGTTAATCCCGAGCACCAAGCCAAAGGGGATACCGACGGCGAGACCGATGATACTGCCCGAGATCAGGCGCATCAGGGTATCGCCGAAATAGCTGGGCAATAGTCCCTTATAGAGCATGTCCACCGACGACAGAGCGACGGCAATCGGCGACGGCAAATAGCGCGCCGGGTTGTCGATCAAGGCCGAGATTATGGACCAAACGATGTAGACGCCGATGATCAGGATGACCAGGTTCATCGCGTCGATCTGAAGGAGACGCTGAAACCGCCACGCCAGGCTGGGGCCTTTACTCTTCGATTGCAACGGACACCTCCTCGCGAACCAGGCGCAGAATCTCATCACGGCAGCGGATAAACTCGGCGTCGGCGTTCATATTCTCCCAGATGCGCTTTTCCCGGGGAATGTCGACTGTCACGATTTGCTTCAGGCGGCCCGGCCGAGCCGAGAAGACGAGGCAACGATCGGCTAGGAAGGCGGCTTCGTCGACCGAATGGGTGATGAACAAAATCGTCTTTTTGGTCGCCAAGGCGATGCGGTTGAGCTCTTCCTGGAGCGTGATCCGGGTTTGCGCATCCACCGCCGCAAAGGGTTCGTCCATCAGCATCACGATGGGATCCGCGCAGAGGGTGCGGGCAACCGCGCACCGTTGCTTCATGCCGCCGGACAATTCGTGGGGATATTTATCTTCGAAGCCGGAAAGGCCGACCAGATCGACATATTCCTGAACCCGGCGGGAAATTTCCTCCTTGGGAAGCCCTCTAATTTCGAGACCATGGCCGATGTTTCGGGACACCGTCCGCCAGGGCAAAATTGCGTGCTCCTGGAACACCACCCCCCGATCGGGCCCCGGTCCTTCGATGACCTTTCCATCGACACTGGCCTTTCCGACTTTGTAGGGCAGCAAGCCCGCCAAGATGTTCAGCAGCGTCGATTTACCGCAACCGCTGGGTCCCACAACCGAGACCAGCTCGCCTTCGTAGAGTTCCAGATTGATGTCTTCGAGCGCGTGCACGGACTCACCGGTATATTCATCCGGGTAGTGGTGGCACAAACCCTCTACAACCAATTTCGCCGTCATTGCATTCATGGTCGGGCTCTTAAATTTTGAAATGTGATTAAGTGGTGACGGACGCTTCAGAAATTCGCATCCGCCACCATTTAATTAAAACGTCCTCGATAGGTCACTCGGAAGGACGACGACCTCTTATTTGAGGTCGGCGAACCATTCCGGATGCCGTTTCATCGTGCTTTCGATGAACGCGGTGTCGATATACTTCTTTGGGTCGTAAGGCCGTTTCATCTTCTTCTGAGCGATCAGAAGTTTCACGGACTCGTTGAACCCTTTAAACGTCATGGGGCCCATACGCGGATCAAATTCGACATATTGGATCGTGCGCTTGATCAGATCGGCTGTCATGCCGCGAACGAACCGGGACCCGATCTGCGCCACTTCGTCGATATTCTTCGGATCGCGAACAAAGGCCGCGGCTTCGGAAACCGCATCGACAAAAGCCTGGGTTTTCTTTTTGTCGGCATAGATTTTTTCAGGCGTGCCGTGGAAAAGCGCACAGAAACAAACATGATTGCCGCCGCGGGCAACGAGTTTCGAGCCCTCAACCTTGTCCATGGCGCGGGTCAGGCCCGGCTCCCATGCGACTTGGGCGTCAACACCGCCGGTATCGAAGGTGGAAACGAAACTCGGCGGACGCACGTTGATCCGCGTCACATCGTTGACGTTCATCCCGTTGGCTTTCAAAACCGACTGGAGCCACAAGTCACCGGTGGTGCCGAAGGCAACGCCGATCTTCTTACCTTTGAGGTCTTTGATCGAATTGATGCCGGTACCGGGGCGGGCCGCCATGCCGACAAAACGGTCACTGGTCGTGCCGCGGAAGGTGGAACCGGTATAGCCGGCAATGGCCCTAAGAACGAGGCCC
>JAQCKY010000323.1 GCA_027592155.1 Pseudomonadota bacterium | reverse complement strand
CCGACCCAGACAAAATTATCGCCGCTGTCAAAAGAGGGCACCAAACGTTAGATTCCTTCCACTAGGTACGGGATTTATTCTTTGGGATGCCGCCGACGAGTTTGTCTATTGCAACGGCTATTTTCGGGAAATTCATGCGGAGCATGCCCATCTCCTCATTCCTGGTTATAAACTTGAAGATTATATCCGCGAGATTTCCCCCTCCTTCGTTGAAACAACCGTCTCTGATGTTGATGACGAAGGTGGAGAGGCCCTGTCCTTTCTTGCGCGCGTAAAATCCGGCCGTGATTCCGGCGAAGATTTTGACTATTGCCTCGGCAATGGGCGATGGTTCCGCGTACGCCGCCAACGATTGGAGGACGGTAGCTTGATCGCCCTTCATACCGACATTACGGACCGTAAGCGGGTCGAGGCGCTAAAAGACGAGTTTTTGGCACTCGCCAGCCATGAGCTTCGCACGCCGCTGACCTCAATCATGGGTGCTGTCGGGTTGGTGAAATCCG
This sequence comes from Pseudomonadota bacterium, assembly GCA_027592155.1. Lineage (GTDB taxonomy): Bacteria > Pseudomonadota > Alphaproteobacteria > Rhodospirillales > UBA2165 > JAQCKY01. The sequence continues at coordinate 3,739 of JAQCKY010000323.1, read as the reverse complement.
GCAGTTTTGGGGCGATTGATCCCGAAGTTGAAGGGATCTTAGGGATTGCCTATCGTAACTGCGAGCGTCTCTCTCATCTCGTCACCAATATCCTCGATCTGAGTAAAATCGAAGCCGGCGAAATGGATATTGAGATGGAACCGGTTGACGTCATGGGGTTGGTTGCCGAAGCAATCGAGCTGAATACGGTCTTTGCCGAGGCGCTTGGGCGCGCAATCATGGTTTCCAATACTCTGCCCGGCACAATCGTCCTGGGAGATTCAAAACGTCTGGGGCAGGTTCTGACAAACCTTCTCTCCAACGCGGCAAAATTTTCGAAAAAGGACGGCCGGATCGAAATCTCGGTGACCCGTATCGACGACCGAATTCGTATTGGCGTCCGCGATTACGGAATCGGAATTCCGCCCCACTTTCGGGAGAATATTTTCGAGCGCTTCTCCCAGGTCGAACAAGTCGACAATACCGGAGAGCCGGGAACAGGATTGGGACTCAGCATCGCCAAGGATATCGTCGAACTCCATGGCGGTGTTATCAACTATGAATCCCAACTGGGTGTCGGAACGAACTTTTACTTCGAATTGCCGGAATATTCGGACTAAGTCCCCAACTCACACCGGCATCAACTAACCGAGAGTAAACTGCATCACGACGAGGGTAAGAACCGTCAAGGCCATTAAGCCCGTGATGAGAAGCCGAGAATTCCTCGGTTTGCGCGACACAGATTTGCGTGTCTGGCCGGTTGGTGCCGTCGCCCCCATAACATGGCCGACGAGTAACGTTCGCGACAAATTTGACATGGCTCAAACTCCCACAGGTGCGCCTCTGTACAATCTGGAAATCCAGGTCCTTGGCGGCTAGTTCACCATCACAATTATAGCTTTAATGAGAGTCGCTTAACATACAATAAATTTGCGACTCATTCATCCTCACGACGCCATGATCGCCCTTTTATAAGCCGCAGAAAACAGCCATAATCGCGAAAATAAAGGTCCATGTTCTTGTGTTCCAGGGGAGACAGATAATGGCTGATCACAGTGTTACGGTGGATGCCTCAAAAACACCGGCCCAGCTCGAATTTTCCGAGACATTTAATGTCGCGGTTAATTTTATAGACGGGCATCTGGATAAAGGGCGCGGCGATAAAATTGTTATCCGGCAGGACGGCGTCGACGACGTCAGTTATGCCGCTTTGGCAGAAAACGTGAACCGTTGCGGAAACGCCTTCGTCGCCATGGATATCAGGTCCGGGGATAGAATTCTGCTCATGGTCAAAGACTGCCCGGCATTCTTTTATGCTTTCTGGGGTGCGATCAAAGCCGGGTTTATTCCGGTTCCGCTTAACACGCTTCTGCGCGCTAAAGATTACAGCTTCAATATTGAGAATTCTGAGGCGGCGGCGGTGATTTACTCGCCGGAATTCGCAGCCGAGGTCCAGCCCGCCCTTGCCAATGCGGCGCACAAACCGGCCGTTACGCTGACGACCGATGGTGGCGGCGATGACTTGGCGAGCCGGATGGCTAACAGCTCGACCGAGCTGACGGCTGCCGCAACCGGGCCCGACGACGACGCGTTCTGGCTTTATTCATCCGGCTCCACCGGGAATCCAAAAGGCGTGGTGCACACCCACAAGGACATTCCCGTTACCTGTCAGAACTATGCGGTCGATACTCTGGCCATGTCCGAAGGCGATATCTGTTTTTCGGCGGCGAAACTGTTTTTCGCCTATGGTCTCGGCAATGCCATGACCTTCCCGCTGTGGGTGGGTGCGACCGCCATCCTGTTCGCCGGACCGCCAAGCCCGGCAGCGATGAAAGAGATGATCGAGCGTTACAAACCAACCCTCTATTTTGGGGTTCCAACCCTTTACGCCGCGCAACTTCGGGCTATGGAAGAAACGTCGGTCGATTTCTCGTCTGTGCGGCTGTGCATTTCTGCGGGGGAAGCCCTGCCGCCCGATATTTATCATCGCTGGACCGAAAAGACCGGCATTCCCATCTTGGACGGCATCGGCACCACCGAAATTCTGCATATCTTCATTTCCAACCGACCTGAGGCGAGCAAACCGGGGGCGACCGGTCTTATGGTGCCGGGTTATGAATGCCGCATTGTCGACGAAGAAGACAATGACGTCCCTCAGGGGGAAATCGGCGGGCTCATGATCAAAGGCGACTCCCTGCTCCGCGAATATTGGCGGAACCCGGAAAAAACAGCGGCATCCTTGTCGAACGGTTGGATCAGAACCGGCGACACTTATTTCCAGGACGAGGACGGCTTCCTATTCTGCGCCGGACGCAGCGACGACATGTTAAAAGTCGGCGGCATTTGGTGCTCACCGGTAGAGATCGAGGCCAAGCTGGTGGAACACGAAAAAGTCCTCGAAGCCGCCGTCGTCGGCCGGCCCGACGATGATGATCTCATCAAGCCGGAGGCCTATATCGTTCTCAACAATGAGGACGATGCCTCGGACGCGCTGGCCGCTGAATTGCTCGAGCATTGCAAATCGGGTTTGGCGCGATACAAATACCCGCGTTGGTTCAATTTTGTCGACGATCTACCCAAAACCGCGACTGGAAAGATCCAGCGATTCAGGCTCCGCAACAACTAAGAAAATGATTCACAAACGAATCATAAGTTATTGAAATGACAGAAAAACTTATGCCTATAAAGGAGGCTGTCGCCTCCTTTGTCAGCGATGGCGACGGTGTCGTTCTGGGTGCCGCCCTCGAGAATGCCATTCCCTTCGCGGCAACCCACGAATTGATCCGACAAGGCTTTCGCAACCTAAACGCAATCGCCCCGATCTCGGATATTTCGACCGATATGTTGATTGGCGCCGGCTGTGTTGCCGAGGTGACCGGCGCTTGGGTCGGCAACGTCTCGGGTGGGCTCGGCCATAATTATCGGCGCGCCGCGGAAACCGGTTTGCCCAATCCGATCAAAATCAACGACTACTCGAATTTTTCCATTGGCATGGCGTTCTTCGCCGGCGCCTATGGATTGCCTTATGTGCCGCTGAAATCGATCCTCGGTTCGGACATTATCAAGTCGAACCCGAAGATTATTCTGTCCGAGAATCCATTTTCCGAGACCAAAGAGCCCGTGGCACTGGTCCCGGCGCTCAAACCCGACGTCGCGTTTCTGGTCGTGCAACGCGCCGACCGCTTCGGAAACTCCCACATTTGGGGATCGACCGGCCTGACCCAAGAAGCTTCGATCGCCGCCGAAAAGATCATCGTTCTGGCCGACGAAATCGTGGAACCCGAGGTGATCGCCTCCGATCCAAGCCGCGTCCTCATTCCCGGTTTTGGCGTCAACGCCGTCTGTCACGTTCCCGCCGCCTCTCATCCGGCACCGTTGATCGGGCGTTGGAAGCGGGATAACGAATTTCTGCATCAGTATCACAAAGAAACCCGCGAGCCCGCCGACTTCAACCGCTGGTGCGACGAATGGGTGCGCGACCTGCCGGACCACGACGCTTACCGGACAAAGTTGGGCGGTCAACTTGAAGATCTGCGGATACGCGGTGAAGCGCTCTCGGCACCGGCCAATTACGCGGCGGAGTAAGGTATGGATTACCGGCTCTCCAAATATGACCAAAGCTGGTTGGCGGCAAAGTCAGGCACGACAAATTCAGCGCCTGCATTGAGCAACACCGTATTTTTTTTGGGCGGTGCAATCGCCACTGTCGTCGCACCCGAGCTGCTGGCCGACGTAACCCCCGGAACGGAATCTTCAAACG